>NZ_CP022543.1 GCF_002237555.1 Antarctobacter heliothermus
AGATTCAGAAGATCACGCTGAACAACGAGACCTTGTCGGTCGACGGAAGCTTCGCGATGATGCGGACAGGCGGGGTGAAGTTCACCGTCAGGAAGTCGTCGCGGTCCTGGGCGGCGACCAGCGTGAGCGGCGAGGGTCTTCTTCAGACTTTCTCCGGGACCGGAACGGTCTGGATCGCGCCCACCGAGGAAATCTACAAGCAGCTGTCGACACCCCAGGGACTTGCGCAACTCGCGCTTCCGCCTGGCGCCATGTATGACCGCGAAACGGGCAAGTGAGGGGACTCCTGATGACGGAAGAATCCGACAAAGCGAAGAACACCCGACCTGATGTCCGGGACAAGCCCATGCCGACCGAGGACAAGGTGCTTCTGGCTGTCCTGGGTCTCGTCGCCATCGGCGCCCTGATTGGTCTTCGCTGGGTGCTGTCAGGGGTATTCGGCCTCGCGGTCGGCGCTTCCGCCGGCGTCGGCTTCAGGGATGCCTTCATCGCGGCGATAGTGATCTCTGTTCTCCTGATGATCGTGTTCGCTGTCGTTGCGGGAGACGGAGCACTGGGAGAACTCACCACGATGGTGATCGGTTTCTTCGTCATGGTGGTATTCTTTACCGTCTCGATCGCCCTCATTCTTTGAGACTTGAAAGCCATCCTGTCCTCGTTGCCGCCCCGAGGACAGGATGCTACGCGAAAGCGAAGCGGACGAGTTACCGGTGAAGGAGCAGACAGTTTGCATCTATGGTGAGATCCCGATGCTGCTGGTCGCGCAAGAGAAGCGTATGCTCGCGGACCGATGTTGGCAGCTGCCAACATCATGCTTCAGGCCGGGTGCTCCTGATTGTCTCGAGTCGCGCCAAGAGTCAGGCACTCCAAACCATTTTCATCAGACATCCTTAGAATGGCCGGCGCCATCCGAATGACTCGGGTCGCCTTCAGAACGCTCGCGCCAAAGGCATCGTCTTCTATATCGCCGCGGAAGAGGGGGGTTTCGTACGGCATCGTCAACTTGCGGGGCTTGATCTGAAATCGTACCAACGGACATGATAAAAGCCAAACATTCCGGTGTCTTCACAGGCCACCGTTTCCCGCCTGAGATCATTGCCTATGCGGTCTGGTGTTGTTTTCGCTTTCCCTTGAGCCTGCGCGATGTCGAGGATCTGCTTGCGGCGCGCGGCATCGTCGTGAGCTTTGAGACGATCCGGAAGTGGGTTGGAAAATTTGGTACAAAGTATGCTGCTTCCATCAGTCGGGATCGGCCTGCGCCGTCTGATAAATGGCACCTTGATGAAGTTGTCATTCCTACCCTTTTCCGCAGCTTCTGAACCCGGGGGCTGCAACGTCGTTTCCGATTCCGCTGGTCTCGATAACGGGTCGCTGATGATCGGTGTCGGACCTGTGTCCGTACAGAACGAAGTACCCGCCAACTCCTTCGGATTTTTTGTGGACATCACCGTTCGAGAAATGGCTTGACGGAGGTCGAACATTAACCGTAACTGTGCTTACGAAATAGGGAGGGTATTATGCGAATCTGTCGTTTCAACGAGGACAGGATCGGAATGGTCGAAGACGGGCAGGTCTATGACATTACCGCTGTCGCCGAAGATCTGGGACCATTCGGATACCCGCTTCCGCGCCATGATGTCTTCATCGCTGCGCTGCCAGAGCTGAGCGGGCGGATCCGGGAGATTGCCGCCAAGGCCCACCCGATTGCCGCAGAGGATGTGCGCTTTCTGTCGCCGGTGGCCAACCCTGGCAAGCTGATGGCGGCTCCGGTGAACTACATGGATCACCTTCAGGAAGCCGAAGAGGTTCTGATCAAGTATTTCGAGCAGAAGGTCGAGCAGATCAATAAGATCGGTCTCTTCCTGAAAGCAACCAGCTCGCTCATCGGGGCGGCGGATCCCATACGCCTGCGTCTGGATGACCGTCGCAACGATCACGAGATCGAGCTGGCCTGCGTCATCGGGCGTACCGCAAACCACGTGACCGAGGAGGACGCTCTCGATTATGTCGCGGGTTATTGCGTCGGTCTCGACATTACCCTCCGCGGACCGGAAGAGCGGTCGCTGCGTAAGTCCAGCGATACCTATTCGGTCTTAGGCCCATGGATGGTGACGGCGGACGAGATGGGCGATCCCTTGGGGCTTGGAATGCACCTCGAGGTCAATGGAGACAGTCGACAGGTCGCGAACACGCGTGATCTGATCTTCTCGGTACCCAAGCTGATCGCCTTGGCCAGCCGGTTCTATACGCTTCATCCCGGTGATGTGCTTTACACCGGAACTCCGGCCGGGGTCGGAGAGATCGTGTCCGGCGACGTCATCACCGCGACGATCGACCGGGTCGGCACCCTGACATCCCGTGTCGCGTGATGGACGTAGGCGCGGATAGCAGCGGTACCTCCGGGCCTCTCGACGGGCTGCGCGTCATCGAGATCGGGCATTTTGTGGCCGCCCCGTTCTGTGCGCGGCTGCTGGGCGATCTCGGGGCCGAAGTAATCAAAATCGAACCCATGACCGGCGACCCGGTGCGGACTTGGGGCAAGGCCCGCGACGGCAGGTCCGCCTGGTGGTCGGTCCATGGACGCAACAAGCGGTCCGTGACCATCGACCTGAAATCGGCTGAAGGGCGCGAGCTGGTGCTGGACCTGGTCGCCAAATCCGATGCGCTGGTCGAAAACTTCCGGCCCGGCCAGCTCGGTCGCATGGGTCTAAACGACGATCTGATGCGCGCGCGCAATCCACAGCTTGTGATCGCGCACATCTCTGGTTTCGGTCAGGACGGCCCCGACAGCGGCCGGTCCGGCTTTGGCGCCATCGGAGAGGCGATCGGCGGTCTGCGCTATCTGACCAATCATGCAGCCGGCGACACCGACCTGCCACCCGTTCGGGTTGGCGTCAGCATAGGCGACAGCCTCGCGGGGATCTATGCCGCGCTCGGCATCGTCTCGGCTTTGTGGGCGCGTGACAGCCCGGGCGGCACGGGGCAGGGGCAGCCGGTCGATGTGGCTTTGACCGAGGCGGTGCTGAGCATCATGGAAGGCGTTGTGCCGGAATACAGCGTCTTTCAGGCCGTCCGAGAACCAGTAGGCGCCCGCATTCCGACGACGGCGCCGTCAAGCGCCTACCCGACTCGTGACGGCAAGTGGATCATAATCGCGGCCAATTCCGCGCCGCTCTTCGACCGACTCTGTGACGTGATCGGGCAACCTGACCTTCCGTTGGACAACCGCTTTCGGGACAATCCCGGCCGTGTCGCCAATGTCGATGCGTTGGATCGGATCATCGAGGAATGGTCGGTCACACAGGACTGCGCCGAGGTCGAGGCAGCGCTGAACGCGCGCAACATCCCGAATTCGCCGATTTATTCCGCCGCCGATATCGCCGCCGATGCGCAGTTCCGGGCGCGCGGCATGCTGCGCAGCATCGACGATCCGGTTCTGGGAGCGGTGCTGCACCCCGGCGTCGTGCCGATGATGCCTGAATCCGGCGCCGGCATTCGCTGGCCCGGCCGCGAGATCGGCGAGGACACGGGCTTTGTCCTGACCGGCCTGCTGGACCGGAGCGCCGCGCAGGTAGCAGATCTGAAGGCGCGGGGTATCGTGTGATGTCCCGGGTCGAAATCGTCGAGGTCGGGCCGCGGGACGGATTTCAGCCGGTCGGCCCTTTCATCCCGACCGAGGTCAAATTGAACTACGTGGCCCGACTTGCCGCGGCCGGCCTGCACCGGATCGAAATCGGTTCCTTCGTCAGCGAAAAGGCAGTGCCGCAACTGGCCGATACGCCCGAGTTGTTATTCCTAAGCCGTGACATTCCGGGGCTTCGCCCTCAGGTGCTGGTTCCCTCGCTTGGTCGCGGGATCAAGGCGTTCGAAGCTGGTGCGCCGGAGCTCGCCTTCGTGATTTCCGCCTCGCCGTCCCATAGTCAGGCCAATGTGCGGCGCACGCCGCTAGAGGCGTCGGCAGAATATTTGCAGCTTCTCGACCGGATGCCGAAGGATGTCCGGATCAGGCTGAACATTGCGACGGCCTTCGACTGCCCGTTCGATGGCCGCGTCTCTGCCGGCACCGTCAGAACGCTTTTGGACCCGCTGGTCGCCGCGCGATCCGATGTCGAAATTGCGTTGTGCGACACCACCGGCCGCGCGGACCCGGCGCAAGTGACCAGCCTTTTCGGCGATCTGATGGCACGGTTCCCGCAGAACGTCGTCTGGGCGTTTCATGGACACGACACCTTCGGACTGGGCCTAGCCAATGCTTACGCCACTTGGACGCAGGGCGTGCGGGTGTTCGACGCGGCCTTTGCCGGGCTGGGCGGCTGTCCCTTCGCCCCCGGCGCCACCGGAAATATCGCGACCGAGGACCTGGTCAACATGTTCCACAGCATGGGCGTCGATACGGAGGTAGACACCGTCGCGCTGCAGGGCATCGCCGAAGACGGTTGCCGCATACCCGGAGCGCTGATCGGAGGGCGGGTGCGTGACGCGATCGCCGCGCACCGCCAACTGGACTTAACACGAGGAGGAGAACCCAATGGCTGAGCCCATTGCAATCGCGGGGGCCGGGATCGGGGGCCTGTCGGCCGCCCTTGGCCTGGCCCGAGCCGGGCATGAGATCATCGTGCTGGAACAGGCGCCGGAACTTGGCGAGATCGGTGCCGGTATCCAGCTGGGCCCTAACGCCTTTCACAGTTTCGACCACCTCGGCATCGGGGACGAGGCCCGCGCCGTCGCGGTCTATGTCGACGCCCTACGCATGATGGACGCCACCGACGGCGCTGAAATCGCCCGCATGGACACCGGCACCGCTTTTCGCGCGCGGTTCAACAACCCCTATGCCGTCGTTCACCGGGGCGAGCTGCACACCGTTCTGCAGAACGCCTGCCGGGCCAACGCCCGGATCGACATCCGCACTGGCGTCCATGTCACCGGATACCGCACCGGTGACCGCAAGGTCGACGTGCTGATGGACGGGGGCGACCCTCTGACCGTCCGCGCCCTGATCGGGGCGGATGGCCTGCGCTCGAAGGTGCGCGAACAGATGGTGGGCGACAGTGACCTCAGGGTCTCGGGACATGCAACCTATCGCACCGTGATCCCGACCGAGAAGATGCCGCCGGACCTGCGCTGGAACATGATGACCCTCTGGGCCGGGCCGAAATGCCACCTCGTCCATTACCCGCTGAAGGGGGGCGAGCTGTTCAACCTGGTCGTCACTTATCATCGCGGCATGACTGAACCCGTTTCGGGGCAGCCGGTCACCAATGCCGAGGTGCGGCAGGGCTTTGAACACGTCTGCGACCAAGCGCTGCAGATCATCGACTTCGGCGAGAACTGGAAGCTCTGGGTCCTGTGCGATCGTGATCCGATCCGTACCTGGACGGATGGCACCGTCGCGCTGCTGGGCGATGCCGCGCATCCGATGATGCAGTACCTCGCTCAGGGGGCCTGTATGGCAATGGAGGATGCGGTCAACCTGTCCCACCACGTCGGCCGGACCGGCGACGACATCGAAGGAGCGCTGAAGACTTACGAGGAGCAGCGGGCCGCCCGTACTGCCCGCGTGCAGCAGACCGCGCGGCTGTTCGGCGACTTTGTCTTCCACCCCTCGGGCGCGACGGCCCATGCCCGCAACACCGTCATGCGCAACCGAACCCAGAAGGAATGGCACGACCGGGCCGACTGGCTCTATGCCCGAAACGGCCTGACGGGCTGAGACGCCGCCGGCCGCACCCTGCGGCCCGCTGGACATGACACAGACAAACGGAGGAACCCCAATGTCCTTGAAGGATGCACCCGAGCTGACCCCTGAACGCGAAGAGTTTTATGGCAGGCTCGACACCCGGTCCCTGACCCCGCTCTGGACCGTCCTGCATTCGGTCGTCACGCCCGAACCGAAAAGCGACTGCCGTGCGCATATGTGGCGTTATGACGACCTGCGGACCTTTCTGGTCGAGGCCGGATCGCTGATCACCGCGAAAGAGGCCGAGCGCCGCGTGCTGGTGCTGGAGAACCCCGGCCTGCGCGGCAAGACCTCAATCACCACCGATCTCTATGCTGGGCTGCAGCTGGTTACCCCCGGAGAGCGCGCCCCCGCGCACCGCCACACCCAGTCGGCCCTGCGCCTGATCCTCGAGGCCGAGCCGGGCGCGCATACCACCGTCAACGGCGAACGCACGCAGATGAGCTATGGCGATTTCATCATCACCCCGCCCTGGGGCTGGCACGACCATGGCAACGACAGCGACGCGCCGGTGATTTGGCTCGACGGGCTCGACCTGCCGATGGTCAGCCATTTCGACGCCTCCTTTGCCGAAGAGTTCGGCGAAGACCAGCAGCCGGTCACCCGCGAAAGCGGCGACAGCCTGGCCCGCTATGCCGCCAACATGCTGCCCGTCGGCTACGACGCCGGCGGCCAGGCCTCGCCCGTTTTCAATTATCCCTACGACCGCGCCCGCGGCGCGCTGGAGAAGCTGAAGGCGCAGGCAGAGATCGATCCCTGCCAAGGCATCAAGCTGCAATACGTCAACCCGATCGACGGTGGGCCGGCTATGCCGACCATCGCGACCTTCCTTCAGCTTCTGCCCAAGAGCTTCAAGACGGCCCCGTACCGCAGCACCGATGCCACAGTCTACGTCGCGGTCGAAGGTTCGGGCCGCAGCCGGGTCGGGGATGAGGCCTTCGACTGGGGTCCACGCGACATCTTCGTTGTGCCCAGCTGGAAGGAAGTCGTGCACGAGGTGGCTGATGAGGCGGTTCTCTTCAGCTTCTCGGACCGCGCCGCGCAGCAGAAGCTAGGGCTGTTCCGCGAACGCCGAGGCAACTCCTGAAAACCGTGCGACGAGGCAGCTTTGACTGGTTGCCCCGCCCGCTTTGCGCTAGTTTGGCCGCCGAAACAGGCTTTGGGCGAAAAGGCAGGACGGACGGTTGGCGGCAGGCAAAAACGCGGCGGATTCCCTTGACGCCATGACACTCCCTGGTCTGAAAGAGGTACGGCAATCGCCGGGATACCTGATCCGGCGGGCGCATCAGCAGGCCACAGCCGCTTACGTCGCCGAACTTGGGTCCGGCCAGATCACCGGTGTGCAGTTCGTCGCACTGGTGGCGGTGGCCGAGGAAGGCGGGCTGTCCGGAACTGTCGTTGCCGACCGCATCGGCTATGACAAGATGACCACCAGCCACGTGCTGCGCCGCCTGGAACGAAAAGCGCTGATCGAAAGGCGGACCAGCCTGACGGACCGTCGCGAGACGCTGATCTTTGCCACCCCTGCGGGCCGCGAGATCGTGGCCGAAGTGAACGAGCGTCTCGGTGCGGTCAGCGAAAAGCTGTTTCGCGGGCTCGATCCGGTGGAAGCGACAACGCTGCTGACGATCCTCAGCAAGATGGAGACCCTGGCGCGGCGGGGCTGACGGTCCCAGCGTCAAGTGGCAGGAACGGCTTTTGTTTCCTGCAATGCGCGGGTCAGTTCGTGCATCAATTGCGTCTGGTACCGGTTCAGCTGCTTGCGCTTGCGCCGCAGCAGGTAGGACGGGATCTGGAAGTCGAGGCCCGGCGTTTCGACAACCTCCAGCACCCCGTAGCGTAATTCGTCGATCACCGCGTTTTCGAAAAGGAAGGCCACGCCCATGCCGGATCGCACGCCCTGTTTCATCGCTTCGGCCGTGCCGAACTCGATGGTCACATGGTTCCGGGACAGCCCGTATTTGCGCAGCGCGATCTCTTCCAATTCACGCCGCGGGGTCCCGGTCTGCGCTGTGACAAACGGCAGGCCACACAGCATTTCGGCCGTCACGGACGAGGGCAGGGGGGTTCGCGGGTCCTTGAGCAGAAGTAGACGCTCCGCTCGGAGCGCATCGGCTTCGAACCCCGAAAGGTCGCGTTTCGGATCGAGGATGAGGAAGGCGAAATCGCAGCGTCCGTCCTGCACGGCATCCATCACGAAAGCAGGCGTGCCGGTGAGGACCGCGATATCGGCATTCGGATGCTTGAGCTGGAACTCTGCCACCACAGACGGCAGCACATATGATCCGATGCTCAGCGAGGCTCCGATCACCGCCTTGCCGCGCAGACCGCTGCGGCTTTCGATCAGCTCTCTTTCGATCTCGAGCGTTCGGAATGTCACTTCCCGTGCCCATTTCAGCACCCGTTGGCCATCTTCGGTCAGCGCGATACTGCGACCGTTCCGCCGGGTCAGCTGGGTGCCCACCTTTTCCGACAGCGCCTTGAGATGGGCCGATACGACCGGCTGCGCGATGCCCAGCCGTTCGGCTGCGTGCGATACCGACCCGAGTTCGGCCACGGTGCAGAAAACTTCGAGTTTGTGAAGCGACAGCTGGGAAATGGATGATCTCATGTATACTCTGTGGGATATAAAATGCTGAGCGTATATATATTATATTGAGCGTTTCTTAGCAAGTACTGTTGGTTTGGAGGAGATACTCGGACCCCGCGACGGCGACCGGAACAATACGGAGACGTATGTTCTGTACTATCTGCCTGTCGGGGGGGGGCGGGTCGAAACTGGCGCAACATCGCCGAAACGGGAGGATCATATGAACGGAATTACCAAAATTGTCACCTCGGCAGCTCTTGGACTGTTGTTGAGCGCGGCGCCGGGGTTGTCTCAGCAGATCGTGATGGGCACGGGACAGCAGGGTTCGCAGAACTATGGTGTTAACACCGGCATCGCCGCGGTGCTCAGCGACAACGGATTCAACATCTCGCTTGAATCCTACGGTGGCTCGGGCTCGGTACTTCCGCTGCTCAATGCCGGCGATATCGACGTCTGGGCCGGCGGAGCGCCGGACCTGACGGCCGCAACCGAGGGTTCCGAATATTTCGGCGGCATGAAGCTGGAAGATGTCCGCATCGTGGCGCGGCTTTTCGGGACGCCGATCGGGTTCTTCGTGAAGAGGGACAGCGGGATGGAAACCCCAGCCGACATCAAGGGCAAGACCATCGCCTGGGGCTTCACCTCGCAGCCGACACTGCAATCGGATGTGGGGGCGATGCTGGCCAACCTCGGGCTCAGCATCGACGACATGAAGTCGGTGCTTGTCCCGTCCGTCGGGGCGGGCGGCGACGAATTCATGACCGGCAATATCGACGTCGGTTTCTTTGCCATCCGTGCTGGCAAGATGAAGGAGATCGACGCCTCGGTCGGGGGCGTCCGCTTCCTAGACATGGACCCGTCGGACGCGGCCGTCGCCCGCATGAAGGAGGTCGTCCGGTCCTCGGACATCATGCAGGTCAAGGGCGGAGAAGGCACCACGGGCGTGGCAGAGGACCTCGATGTCTACGCCTTCAACCAGGTGCTGGCCGTACGCGCCGATCTGCCTGACGAGATCGTCGAAAAACTGATCATGGCGCTGCACGACAATCCCGACGCGGTGCGGGCGTCGAAGATCAACGCCGATTTCGATCCGACCGACATGGCGCGCGATGTGACCGGCCTGCCGTGGCATCCTGCCGCGATCGCGACCTTTCAGAAGCTTGGTCTCAAGTGACCATCTGGCGGCGTGGCAGGACCGCGCCGCCCTCTCAACTTTCCCGGATTGAAGATGCTTAAGAACATTCTGCAAGCCCTCCTCGTTCTGGTGGCTGTCGGTTGGGCGCTCAACGTGCCCGTGAAGCTCGGCTATCAGTTCTTCACGGAACAGATGCTGGCCATCGCGCTCGGATTGTCGGTCGCGCTGGTCTTTCTGGATGAAATAAGGCCCGGCTGGTCTGCGGCATGGAAATGGGTCGTGCGGCTCGCCGCGCTATGCGTGTTGGCGCTGTCGATCTACCTCGCCAAGGTGTTCCCAACGGTCTCCATCCTGATCGCGATGAAGCCGCTCGGCCTGTCCCTCGTGGCGGGGAGCCTTGTCGCGCTGCTGTTGCTCGCATTGCTGCGAACCTCTGGCATCGGCATCTTCATCGTGGTGGTCGCCTTTATCTCCTATGCGATCCTCGGGTACCTGCTGCCCGGACCCATGGCGCTCCGGGATTACGGGGTCCGCCGCGTCATGTTGTATCTCGGGGCCGATCCCAACGGGGTTCTAGGAGCGCCGCTCAAGGTCGCGATCTCCATCGTTCTGCCCTATATCCTCTTCGGTCGCCTGCTGACGCTCTTTGGCGGGGCCGAATTCTTTACCGATCTGGCCTCTGCCCTCATGGCGCGGTTCCGGGGCGGTCATGCCAAGGTGGCGATCACGGCCTCGGCGCTGTTCGGCACCATTTCCGGCTCGGCCGTGGGCAACGTGGTCTCGACCGGTGTCGTGACGATCCCGCTGATGGAAAAGGGCGGCTACCGTCCCAAGGAGGCCGGCGCGATCGAGGCCGTCGCCTCGACCGGCGGTCAGCTGGTTCCGCCGGTGCTGGGGGCCACGGCCTTCCTGATGGCCGAATTCCTGGCGCTGCCCTATTCGACGGTCGTCGCCGCCAGCATCATCCCTTGCGTGCTGTACTACTGGGCGCTGTTCCTTCAGGTCGACCTGCTGGCCGGAAAACGTCGCCTGACCGCCGAAACGCAGATCGACATCCCCGCCTTCTGGCCGACGCTGCGGCAGGGCTGGCACTTCCTTCTGCCCTTCGTCGCGATCTTTGTCGGCTTGTTCCGCTTCAACCTGCGGGCCGAGGTCGCGGCGCTCTATGCCATCGCGGTTCTGCTGGCAGTGGGTCTGATCTTCGGACACAGGGGCAAGCGTCCTGGTCCGAAGGAGATGGCGAAAGGCATCATCCAGACCGGCGGGGCCAGCAAGGAGATCCTGATCATCACGGCCTCGGCCGGGATCGTGATAGGAGTGCTGAACCTGACCGGCGTGTCGTTCAGCATCACCCAGAACCTCGTGCAGCTGACGGGCGGGAACATAATTGCGATGCTGCTGGTGGCGGCGCTGATCAACATCATCCTTGGCATGGGCATGCCGACCGTGGGGATCTATGTCCTACTGGCCACGCTGATCGCCCCGCCGATGATCAGCCTCGGGATCGAACCGATCGCCGCACATATGTTCATCCTCTACTTCGGGCTGATGTCGATGGTGACGCCGCCGGTCGCGCTCGCCTCTTTCGCGGCGGCGCATATCGCCAAGGCAAACCCGTGGCAGACCTCGTGGATGTCGATGCGCTTTGCCTGGGTGGCCTACGTGGTGCCCTTCCTCTTTGTCGCGGCACCCAGCCTGCTGATGATCGGCGACACGGTCAACATCGTGCACGCAACAGTCACCGCCCTGATCGGTGTGGGCGCGGTCTCGGTCGGGTTTGTCGGCTTCCTGATGTCGACAGTGCCCGGCGTCCTGCGGCCGATCTGGGTCATTGCCGGGGTTGCCGCAATGGTGCCCGGCCGCGCCTTCGAGCATGCCCAGCTAGTCGAGGCGGCGGGGATCGTCGCGATCCTGGTGTGCCTTGCGCAGCAATTGCCGATGGTCCGCCGGCTACGCACCAGCCGCTAAGGGGCGCCGGACAAAGGAAAACGGGCAGGGCATCAGTGCCTTGCCCGTCTTTGCATCGCCGCGGTCGATCAGATCAGAGGCCGGAAAATCCGGCCCGTGCGGTCCAGTAATCCCAGGTTCGTGCAAGGGCCATGTCGCCCAACAGCATGGAGCCGGTCTTCTCGATCTCTCCGTCGGTCAGATAGGTGACCGCGCCCAGTTGCATGGTCTGCTGGATTAGGGCGGCATTGTCGCGCAGTCCCATGGAGACGAAGCACACTGCCTTGACGTTCGGCCCGACGCAGATGCAGCCATGACCGCGCAGCAATGCCACCGTGTTCTGGCCAAGCGTCCGCGACAGGGAATGGCCCATCTCCATCGAATCGACCAGCATGTTGGTGTCGCCGAATTCGTCCTGGCTTTCCCAGGTCGGGACCTCTTTGCCGATCACGGCGGCCATGTGGAACATCGGACGCAGAGAGATCGATTGCATGGTGAACGGCAGGATCGACCGGGCGTGGTGATGCGTCACCGCGTTCACTTCGGGTCGGTCCTTGTAGATCGCGCCGTGGATGTGGCGCTCACTGTAGGGCATGCGGGGATCGTCGCCGATCAACTCGCCGTCCAGCGTGAACTCCATGATGTCGGTGCGGGTTACGTTCGCGGGACTGCGCGAGCGCGAGAGCAGATAGCGGTCATCCCGCAAGGGATGCCGGACGCTGACATGACCGAAATTGTCGATGATGTTCTCGCGTGCAAGAATGCGGTTGGCGATGACGAGATCGGTGATCGCCGCATCGAGAATGGTCTTTTCGTGGGTCGACAGTTTATCGTCTTTCATGGGGGTCCTTTCTGAGAACAAAATTACCTCTGACAGGCTCGACGATGGTCAGGCCTCGCTCCGCAGGGCGTTCACCATCGACGGAGCGTATCCCTTGGCGGTTTCGACTTCGATGACGGCGGTGCCTCCGGCGTCGACCGTCGCGATGGCCGCCTGTAGGGCGGCCCGCAGGTCGTCAGGGGTTTCAACACGCCCGTAGACATCGGCCCCAAAGCCGCGCGCAACTTCGGCGACGGCGATCAGCGGGCCCGACATTTCAACACCAATCGACCGGTTCTCGACCGGTCGGCCGCGCACGCGGGCGATCGTCTCCTGGTGCACCTCGTCGTTGAAGAAAGAGTGGTTGTTCTGCACGACGATCAGCAAGGGCACCTTCTGGTTGACCGCGGTCCAGAGCGCGGAGGCGTTCATCAGGAAATCCCCGTCGCCCAGCACCGCCAAGGGAAAGCGGTCGGGATGATGATCCCGCAGGGCCAGTGCAGCGCCGACGGCCATGCCGGGTCCCGATCCGATCCCGCCACCGCCATCATAGCCCAGCATGTCCAGCGGACCTTCGACAGGCCAGTCGTTGCCCGTCCAGCTGAGCGGCCCCCGCACAACGGTGGTCGGGCGTCCGGCGAAGGTTTCGCGCAGAACCGCCGCAACGTCCTGGGCGGTCATCGGCCAATCGACGACTTTGCGCGAGGGCTGAGGCGCCGGGATCTGTGCGGGAACCTTGACCGACAGACTGTCGCACAGCGCGGACACGAGGTCGTCGGGCGCGCATTGGAGCGAAATATCGGCCGGAACCATCGCCCCGGCATCCCGGACCCAGCCCTTCTGCAGCGCCATGTCCATCGAAGCGTTGATCAATCGCGCAGGAGCGGGGGTTTCCCCGAACACGGAGCGCAAGAACCCGGCCGGGTCAAGCCAGTCGAGCATCAGGATCACATCGGCGTCGCGGATCGTCTCCTTGGCCTGGGCGTCAGGGAAAAACCCGGCGACGCCGGTCGTCGCGGGATGCGCCGTCGGAAAGGATGCGCCAACCTTGAAGTCCGTGATGACCTGCGCCCCAAGATGTTCCACCAGTGCGATGCGACCGTCCCAGTCGCCCTGATTCCGAGAGACGCGGCCGACCAGAATGACCAGACGCGCGGCTGAAGACAGAAGATCCGCCGCCCGGGCCACATCAGCGGCTGCGGGGACGGGGGGCAGTGCCGGCAGCATCCGCGCAACATCGGGCATAGCTGGAGCACGGTCGAGTTTCTGTTCCTGCAGAGCACTGTCGAGGTTCACGTAGACCGGTCCGCAGGGCGCTGTTGCTGCCCGGGCCGGAGCTTCGGCAAGGGCTTGACATGCGGCGTTGACACTGCCCGGTTGGTCATCCCATTTCAGAAAGTCGCGCACCAGAGACCCTTGATCCTGCGACGTGTGGATCCAGTCGATCCAGGGGCGCCGTCGTGCGGCATCGACCGGTCCAGTTGCGCCGACGATCACCACGGGCATGCGGTCGCACCACGCATTGTAGATGCTCATCGAGGCATGCATGAGCCCAACGTTGGAATGGAGGATTACGCCGATGGGCCGACCGGTGACCTTAGCCCAACCTTGCGCGATCGACACTGCCGTCTCTTCGTGGATGCAAAGCAGCAACTTCGGCATCCCCGGCCCGGTGTTGACCAGACTATCGTGCAGACCACGAAAGCTGGCACCTGGGTTCAGGGCGACATAACGCAGGTCGGTCTGTGCTAGGACGCGCGCCATGGCATCGGATCCCCAATCCATGGCAGTATTTCCTTCAGTTGTGGTCATGTCCGGGGTCGCAGCATCACATTGATAGATTTCGCCTCGGTATAGGTCAGCAGTTCGTCACGGCCTTCCTCCCGACCCACGCCGCTGCTGCCCATGCTGCCAAAGGGAACGCCGGGGAAATGCGCGCTGGACCCGTTGATCCAGATATGGCCGGACCGCACCCGACGAGCCATGCCAAGCGCGTCGTCCAGATCATGTGTCCCGATCGCCGCAGTCAGGCCGAATTCGGTACTGTTGGTCAGGCTCACCGCTTCGCAGAAGTTCGACCAGCGGCCGATGGCCATGACGGGACCGAAGACCTCGCGCTGCCACAGATGCATGCCGGGCCGGACATCCGGATCACAATCGGGAAAGACGATCATCGGATTCTTGCCACCAAGTTCGAGGCTGATGTGCTTGACCGCGGCTTCTGCGGCAGAGCGCTGCAAAAGCCGTCCAGTTTCGGGTGAGCCGATGAAGGCGATGCGCTTGATATCCGGATGACGGGCGATGGCATTTCCGGCGCCTTTTCCATCTCCCGTGACAATGTTAAACAGACCCTGCGGCAGCACCTCGCGCACGATGTCTGCCAGAACCGTGGCCGACAGCGATGACGTCTCGGGCGGTTTGACGATGACGGCATTGCCGACCGCAAGCGCAGCTGCCGTACGGGCGACCGCAAACATGATCGGATGGTTGAAGGGGGCGATACGCGCGACGACGCCATAGGGTTCGTGTTCAACGAAATGCAGCTGCAGGGCGTCGCGGGAATGGTGTCGCCGCGCAGGTCCGCTGCCAGCCTCGCGAAATAGCGCAGGCTTTCGACCGAGGTCGGAACTTCGATCTTTCGCATCGGGCGAATGGTGTTGCCGGTGTCGGCAAATGCGTTCAGAACGGCCGCCCGGTCCAGCGCGGGCCGCGCGGCCCGGTCGCGCCATGCCCCGGCGGCGGCCCGGACGGCAAGGGCCACATCTGCATCCGTTGCATTCGGCACCTGCCCGATCGGTTCTTCGGTGGCTGGGTCGACCGAGATGATCCAGCTGTCCCCGGCGCTGCTGACTATGCGACCGCCAATCAGAAGACCGCTTCTTTGAACAATGGCGCCCATATTGCCTTCTCCCTTTTCAATATCATTGTCCTAGGATCAACAAGAATGATCCAATATATACTTCGAGCATCAGACATACTCTTTTGGGTATATATATTAGAAAATCATCCGGCTCAGGCCGCGGTCATGGAGCGATTTAGGCGCTCCGATGGCTGCCAGTTCCACGGCAGAAGGTCCGGCAAGGTAGGCGGCGCGTGCACTTGAGACGCGGGGTTTTTGTCATTCGGTGACGGCCGGAACATGATGGCAAAAGCGCCCGCCGGGTCAGGAATGTCGCGCGGATAAAAAGTATCCTTGATTGGAATCCGTCGGAAATGTCGGAAAGTCGGAAAATGGTTTCCTTGTTAGTATGATCCTTACCTGCCTCGGTTATCCCGCCGGGACGATACAAAATGGACTGCCCCTCTTGCCCATCTCTGGTCGCGGGCGGCGCTACAAATTCAATGAGACGCGCAAAAGTGTCGGAAAAGTCGGAAAAGTCGGAGCGAGGCCCTGATGCGGGACGGTTTCAGCAACAAAGCCGCTCGCTCGGCTTCGCCTACCGCAGCGAGTTGCATAGCAAGCATCCAGCACAAGCCAAGCGACGATTTTCCCTTGGCAGCCACTCGTGTGGTATGAGCTTCGGCATTCGTTGCATCCGGGATGTGTGCCATGGGACCTGGATTTGAGGTCCCCATCTTGGGTTGAACATCTCCGAGCAACACCTGAAAAATGAGTTGTTTTTCAGGAGACGTGCCCAATGAACCAACAGATATTCACTTCTCTTTTTTGCGTGATGGCGACCACCTCCAGTGCGGCACCCACAGAGGACGTATTCGAGGCGGCGCGCGCCTCTTGTAGCGCCGCTTTCCTTGAGCGCGACGCGGCCGCATGGCAGGAGGCCGCCGCTACGATGATCGGGTGGGGAACGGTTGAGGATGGCGACCTGAAACGCGATATTGATCTGTGCCTCGCCTATGGCGAGGTGATTCCAGATGCCGACTTGGCGGCTGCAAAAGCAGCCGCTGAGCAAGAGACTCCACCAGAACCGAAAAAACCGGAGCAACTGGGCACCATTGCACAGGATCTTGAGCTTTTCCTGCGGCGGGCCAAGAGCACGGACGCCAACATGGAGCGTCTGGCATCTGATATTGTCGAGGATGAGGATTTCCGGCCGGAAGCGAGGCCAGAACGGGACGAGCTGGAAGAGATCCTGGTCACCTATGTCCGGCCGCTCCCCGCGTCACGCCGGAAAGCAAACCTCACGGCCTATCAGGCGCTGGCGCGCATCGATCCTGACAACAAAGACTACCAAGAGCGCATTGCCCGCTACGCGGCTGCGATCGAGGTTGAGAGCGCCGCTCTGGAGCGTGCAGCGCGAGGCCTGGAAAAGCGCCTCATAAAGACGACAGAGGCCTTTGACGGCTCTTCTTGGTCGCGCCACCCTTCCTCGCCACGCTATCAGGACATCCGCGACTACATCACGCTATACCTGATCAATGACGGGAAGGGTCGGAAGTCACTCGAGCTCTTCGTGAACTACACGTCACGGGATGGATGGCTATTTGTCGAGAACGCTCAGCTGAACGTCGATGGATCAACATCGCGTCTGCCGGTGTCGCGTTGGTTTCGCGACAACGACACGGAGATTTGGGAATATGGATCCGTCCGCGGGTCTCAGGCGATCGAGATCGCCCGCAAGATCGCCAATTCGGACCGGACCGTGGTGCGCTTCAATGGCCAGCAGTTTTACGACGACTTCGTGGTCTCAAATACCGACAAGAAGGTGATGCGTGAGATGCTTGCGCTGTGGGATGTGATCGGGAAGTGATAAACCTTCAGCGGGTCAGTAGGCGATTCAGCCAGCCATTATTCGGGGTACCAAATCGCTCGACCGCCTGAAGAACAGCCATCGTATCATCAGTCCCCTCCGTCCCTTGATGAGGTCCGGCACCGACTCGTGAAGACGGGAAACGGCCTACTCGCCCCGACCTCAAGCTCTGGAAAGCGCATAACAGTGGAGCATGGGTTTGGGTTTGGATGGCACATGGCTCTGTTCTTTTTGTTGCTGGTACTTTGTTGTCTCAGACTGTTCCATCTAAACCCACAAACCCCTAAACCCCTCTCATCATGGTAAAACGTCGGCGCCCCATTTCATCGCTGCTCGCGAACAACGAAAGACCCATAGACCTAATGGGGCTCAGCGCTGATGTGTTACGCAATGTCCCCAACTTGGCGCGGGTTGGCGGGCCAGAGGTTCCTCTCGTAGCCCCGGCTGGAGGTCGCCCCATGGAGGCCGCCACAATTGAATTTCTCGGTTTCCTGTCGTCCCATTATCTCTCGAAACGCGAAGAGCGCGAGAAAGAAAAGGCTGGGAAACCACCACCCCGTCGTCCCGGGCAGAGGTTTGACGTGGACACATGGCTGCGCCAATCGGCGATACAGCTGAAGTGGTCCCAGGCAGAACTTTCGTGCCGCGGGAAAAAACGAGTCGATCTGGTCAACAAGTATCTGTCACGACCGGAAGCTGGCCGCTGGCGC
The DNA here is from genome assembly GCF_002237555.1 of Antarctobacter heliothermus. Lineage (NCBI taxonomy): Bacteria > Pseudomonadati > Pseudomonadota > Alphaproteobacteria > Rhodobacterales > Roseobacteraceae > Antarctobacter > Antarctobacter heliothermus. The sequence goes on from NZ_CP022543.1 coordinate 17,649, forward strand.
AACCCGCAAGGCGTTAACCTCGAGGCTTTGAAGGAATGGCGCAAGTCGGGGCCGAAGGGCCTATGTGCGGGAGCGCATTGAAGAACGGCTTGGGGTTGAAAATAACGAGCAAGGTGAGGCGGAGACCACGATCGTTCGGGCCATCGACGACGCCATCCTCGGTCCGGACTTTGTTTTGCACGTGCATGCTCCGAAGGCACCGGACCGACTCGAAAAGGTCACCGTCGAACAGGTTCTCGCTGAAGTCGACAGGTATGACGGTCGTGCGGCATGCGATCCGATCGAACCAGAATACAATGGTTTCTCGCGCACAGCCAAGTTGTACCTGACCGGAAGGCAGCCAAACCTGTATTCGTTGGCGCACGGAGGGCGCAACTACCGCCTGCAGCTTGATCGGCCTACAATCACCTTGGTGCCTGGCGGGCTTTGTCAGGTTGCTGATGTCAGGCTGAGTTTATTGGTGACGGCGAAGATCACGCAGTCAATTCGTTGGAATAACCGGTCCACAGCGAGAGTGCGTCGTTCCTAGCGTGGCGGTAAGATTCTGCGGACAGGCGGTGGCGCTTCGGGCGAAACAGACTGGTGGCCTGATCATGCACGGATAGAAACTGCTGTGCTTGGCGCGGGGATTTAAACCGACCCATGATCTTCTCGCGTCTTCGTGTATGCCGGTGGGAGGCCTCGCTTCGGTTGTTCAAACCCTTGTGCTGACGGTGCTCGATTCCGGGGGCGATTTCTGCCTTGGCTGCACCGTAAGAGCGCAGCTTGTCCGTCACCAGCACACGGGGTTGGCCCCAACGTTTCATCAGTTTGCGGAGAAATCGGCGGGCCGCGGCCTTGTTGCGTCGGGACTGGATCAGGATTTCGAGCACGTCGCCCTTGGCGTCGACCGCCCGCCAAAGCCAGTGGCTTCGTCCCTTGATTTGGATAACGACTTCATCGAGATGCCATTTATCTGCCGGCGCTGAACGGTCACGGCGAATCTTTGCGGCAAACTGGTGCCCGAACCGGCTCACCCAATCCCGGATCGTTTCGTACGACACTGCAACCCCGCGTTCAGCCAACAGGTCTTCGACGTCGCGCAGGCTCAGAGCGAAGCGGTGGTAGACCCAGACGGCGTAACCAATCACGCTCCGTGGAAACCGGAAGCCTTTGATCCGGGACAAATCTTTGGTGTTCAGCATGACAAAGACCTACCCCGCCGATGCGGCGTCAGCAACCTGACAAAGCCCCGTGATCAGGTGCGAGTGAGGCAAAAACAGGCGCTTTGTCGATCGCAGAACGGATCGGGGCGGTCAGTATCGCGCACAGCAATGCGGTTCTGGATGCCATCGAAGAGAGCTGCAGTTCAGTGAAGGGACTCCAGATCAGGTTCTGGGCGGCGACGCAATCATCATGCGTCGGCGTTTCTGGAATCGCCGGAAAATCGGCTTCCGAAAAACATCCGTAGACGCCGGTTTCCTCATCAAACCCGGGTCGGGTGTGGAGCGTCCCTGATGGGCGTATGAACGGGCCTCTCGAAATTCCCAAGAGGGTCGGCAAAGAACGCTCGAACTTCCCGACGTGCAGAATCTGGCGGCACAGACGTTCGGTCGGGTCGATGGTCTCTACTACCTCTTCTCCGCGAACGATCTTCTTCCTCCTGAAACGAGCAAACTTTCCCAACCGGAAGGCGAGCCCATGCTCGTTCAGGAGCGTTGGCAGATGCCCATTGACCGTAACCAGAGCATCGCCCAGATTAAGATACTTACCGGAGCGTTTCATGGCGAGCAGGGTTTGATCCACCGCCTGCGACATGCCGCCAGGCGGCTTTGTCAGGTTGCTGACGCCGCATCGGCGGGGTAGGTCTTTGTCATGCTGAACACCAAAGATTTGTCCCGGATCAAAGGCTTCCGGTTTCCACGGAGCGTGATTGGTTACGCCGTCTGGGTCTACCACCGCTTCGCTCTGAGCCTGCGCGACGTCGAAGACCTGTTGGCTGAACGCGGGGTTGCAGTGTCGTACGAAACGATCCGGGATTGGGTGAGCCGGTTCGGGCACCAGTTTGCCGCAAAGATTCGCCGTGACCGTTCAGCGCCGGCAGATAAATGGCATCTCGATGAAGTCGTTATCCAAATCAAGGGACGAAGCCACTGGCTTTGGCGGGCGGTCGACGCCAAGGGCGACGTGCTCGAAATCCTGATCCAGTCCCGACGCAACAAGGCCGCGGCCCGCCGATTTCTCCGCAAACTGATGAAACGTTGGGGCCAACCCCGTGTGCTGGTGACGGACAAGCTGCGCTCTTACGGTGCAGCCAAGGCAGAAATCGCCCCCGGAATCGAGCACCGTCAGCACAAGGGTTTGAACAACCGAAGCGAGGCCTCCCACCGGCATACACGAAGACGCGAGAAGATCATGGGTCGGTTTAAATCCCCGCGCCAAGCACAGCAGTTTCTATCCGTGCATGATCAGGCCACCAGTCTGTTTCGCCCGAAGCGCCACCGCCTGTCCGCAGAATCTTACCGCCACGCTAGAACCGACGCACTCTCGCTGTGGACCGGTTATTCCAACGAATTGACTGCGTGATCTTCGCCGTCACCAATAAACTCAGCCTGACATCAGCAACCTGACAAAGCCCCTATGCCGTCTGGGCGTACCATCGCTTTGCCCTGAGCCTGCGCGATGTCGAGGATCTGTTGGCCGAACGGGGCGTAATCGTCTCGTATGAAAGCATCCGGGTATGGTGCCGGCGGTTCGGAACGCAGATAGCGGCCAAGATCCGTCGCGATCGCCCGGTTCCTCCCGACAAATGGCACTTGGACGAAGTCGTGATTTCAATTCAAGGGCGAAAATATTGGCTTTGGCGAGCGGTCGACGCAAACGGAGACGTGCTGGAGATACTGCTGCAAGGCCGCAGAAATGCCTATGCCGCCAAGCGTTTCCTGATGAAGTTGATGAAGCGATGGGGTGTGCCACGCGTCCTGGTGACGGACAAACTGCGCAGCTATGCCGTGGCCATCCGTGACCTTTGCCCAAGTGTCGATCATCGCTCGCACAAGGGTTTGAACAACCGATCAGAGGCGTCGCATCGACACACACGACGAAGAGAAAAGATCATGGGTCGCTTCAAATCCCCCCGCCAGGCGCAGAGTTTTCTATCCGTCCACGATCAGGCCGCGACCCTCTTCCGTCCAAAGCGCCACCGCCTTTCCGCAGCACCCTACCGCCAATCTCGGGCCGAAGCGTTCAGCCTGTGGAACAACTATGCGGCTGAATTGGCTGCCTGAGCGGAGCGCGGCTCTGGGTCTCGTCATGACTGAACAACCTGACAAAGCCTTGAAAAGTTATCAGTCTTTTGTTTATGCATAGCATTAACGTGCTTGAACTGGATCTACCGTGATCTTTGCTCAGCTTCGTGGCCGTACAGAACCTTATTTGGAGGATAATATATTATGCCAACGACTTATACTTTCGGAAGCTCTGTCGGCTCAGACGGGATCGGTTCGTTTTTTGATGACTATGACGGCACAATCACGACTGTTGTTGATGATGGCAGTATACAGCCCGGTGATGCGGTCACCATCACGGGTTTCGATATCAATACAATGTCTACCGGTGGTGTTTCCGGTGGCACCGGATTCTACCTTGGGAACGGCACATTCAACGGTGCAAACGGTTATGTCTTCGGAGGCGCCGACACAGTAGCTGGCAATACGAATTTCTTTGTGGTCTTCGACGGTGATGAAGGCTCACAATTCTCCACAGCAATTGACGTAGGCAACTTTGTTGACGACCCGTCGTCGCAGCCGCTTGACGATGATCCGGCTTGCTTTGCGGTCGGTTCCATGATCGCGACCCCGGACGGCGAGACCGCAGTCGAATGCCTAAAGATCGGGGATCCGGTCATGACTGCGAATGGAAGGCACGTACCGGTCACATGGGTCGGTCGCAAAACCGTACACAAGGCATTTGCATCGCCCCGCGTACAACCTGTCCGAATTCGAGCCAAAGCGCTGGGGTTTGGTCAACCCCATAGTGATCTCGTGGTGACCTCAGACCATGCAATTGTTCTTGAGGGATTGGCAATCAATGCCGGAGCCCTGGTGAATGGCACGAGCATCTCATTTGTTCCGCTCAACAAACAACCTGATTTGAATGTCTATTATCATATCGAGACCGAAGAGCACGAGGTCATCCTTGCGAATGGTGCTCCTGCTGAGACCTACATAGACTATGTTCAGCGCAAGGCTTTTGACAATTATCAGGAATACTTGGACCTTTACGGCGAAGAGCGCACCATCTCAGAGTTGGAGCTGCCCCGCATCTCTGGCAAGCGGTTTGTGCCGCAGTCGATCCGAGCCCGGCTTCAAGGGGAACTTGGCAAGGCTCCCGGCTTCGTCGTCGATAGTTTGAATGTGGGATATGGGGGCCTTGGGCGCAGGCAGATTTCCGAATATCTTGATCGTGTTGTGGTGCATCCACCCTCTGATCAGGTCGCCAACCTCTAAGCTGCAAAGTGATGCGTTCCTAGAGGCTTCCACGATGGCTATCGACCAATCACTCGGTTGCATGTCCCGATCCCGCCGCAGACGGTATACACTTGAGCGCGTCGCTTGGTCGTGCAGGTAACAAGCGTGGCGAGAGCCTTTTTCGATACAGGTCCAGCGCGCTTGACTGCCCTCTCTCTCCTACGGCACCGCATGCTGGATATCCCCAGCCGCGCAACATGCGCCAAACTGCGATGAACGTCAGCGCCAACGCCACGCTAATAAAACAACTTCAGTACACAAATGCTGGGTCGGTGCCCCATGACGCGACTTGGACAGTCAAGTTGCAGAGGTTCAAGCCCGGATGGCGGTCGTGCGCGGCAGTGCCGGGTTTGGCGTCGCAGTCATGGGTCCTGTGGTCGAGCCCACCCAATAAATTCATTTCGGCTTGTGGGCACCAGAGTCGCTCATGCTAACCCGACACGATGACCTACTCTGAACCTAATAAAAGTTAAGACAGGCTATTAACCTGCAGCCACATACGATACTGATTTTCCCATAAATTTTACCTGCGCAGAGGACAGGCAATGCCAACACCATTTTCAGACCAATTTTTTTACATAGACCCATTCTCTCCGCCTGGTGTTGGCGCGCAGCTGGATGTGTTCGATCTGACGGGTAGTGATGTGAATGATGATGGCGTCATTACTCCAACCTCGGGGGATACCATCAATGGCTTTGACATCATCCAGTCTTATAATGGTGATACTGTAACCGTTAACGTCTCCGGAGAAGATCAGATCACCTACACTGGCGTCACGTTTTACATTGCGTCCGCGCAATGGATATTTACTCCAACAGATGGTCAGTTGCTTCAGTCAGGCGCGTTCGTTTCGGCTACCGGCGTGCCGAGCCAGGGCAGCGTCACGACGTCCGCGCTGTCACCGCCATGTTTTGCCGCTAGCACCTTGATCGAAACCCCGTCGGGCCCTCGCAGGGTCGAAACCTTGGTTGCGGGAGATATTATCCTAACCGCAGATGGAGGTACGACGACAGTTCTGTGGCTTGGGCTAAAGACTTGCACGCGGCTTTCCTATGGTTCGGCCATGCAACCTGTTCGTATTCGCGCGGGCGCATTGGGTGAAGGGCTGCCAACCGCCGATCTGACAGTCACCGCCGACCACGGCATGATCTTTGACGATTTGGTCATCAATGCTAGCGCCTTGGTGAACGGCGACATGATCGATTTCCATCCTATGGCCGAACTGCCCCGCCAAATCACCTATTACCACATCGAAACCGATGCCCATGACGTGATCCTCGCAAATGGAACACCCACGGAAACATTCGTGGATTACGTGGGGCGCACGGCCTTTGACAATTATGCCGAATACCTCGAGCTTTATGGTGCAGAGCGGATCATCCCTGAAATGCACCGCCTCCGCATCTCGACGCGGCGAATGCTGCCGAATGCAATGCGCGCGCGTCTGGGAATCGCGTCCGTGTCCGAGCCACTGCCCGCGTTACTCGCTTCTTGAAAGGACGTTCCGCCGATGATCGAGCTGCCCTAGAGTTTTTTTGGGGCTGGCAACAATGTCGAATCCGCGAAATGGATTCGACATTTTCTGCTCACATTTCAGGGGCATTGCCAACTTAACGGCACTGGCCTGTGACGGTGCCCAGGGGTGACCTTCTCAGGTGGTCATTTCGAGCGCATAACTGTGCCACAGGTCGAAGGCATCTGACCTTGCGTGGCGATATGAGACGGCGGAAAGGCGGTAGCGGCGGGGTCTGAACATCGTGTTGATTTGATCGTGGGCCGCGGGGAATCTTTGCGTCTGTCGGATCGATTTGAACCGGCCCATGACCTCCTCTCGTTTGCGGCTCGGCCGACGCGCAGCCTCGATGCGGTTGTTGAGCCCTTTGTGTGCCCGATGATCAGCTTCTGGCGCAAGAGCCCGGATCGGCTTGATGTAACTGCGCAATTTGTCCGTCACGACGACACGCGGCTTGCCATAGCAGGCGATCAGCCGGGCAAGGAAACGCTTGGCGGCTTTGGCATTTCGGCGTGGTTGCACAAGGATATCCAGCACGTCCCCATTCGCGTCCACCGCTCGCCACAACCACTGCTTCACGCCGTTGATCGGAACGACGACTTCGTCCAAATGCCACTTGTCGGCAGCAGCGGGGCGGTCACGTTTGATGCAATCGGCGAAATGCCGACCAAACCGGTTCACCCATTTGCGCACGGTTTCCCGGCTGACGGTTACACCGCGTTCAGCCAGCAGATCCTCGACGTCCGCCGTGCTGAATGCGAAGCGATGATAGGCTCATACGGCAAAGGTCACGACTTCACGGGGGAAACGATAGCCTTTCAGGCGCGGCAACTCAGATGGTATTCTCATGACAAAAACGCTAGTCGCGCCAAGGTGTGGCAGCAAGTTGGCAATGCCAGAACGATTCACCCTAAATCCGATCCACCAGATGCCGGGACTGAACACCTAGCCTGAACCAAGAACGTCGATGCCGTCCAGATCGTTGAAGCGCTCTTCGAGGGCGTTGAACTCCGGCAGGCCCATCAAGCTCCATATGTCGTCGATGGAGGACATCAATTCAGGCCGGTCCACCACTTCGCCCGTCGGCAGCGCCTCGCGCAGCGCGGCGAGCGTTGTCTCCATCCCCTTGAGCGCCGCCGCAGGAAGCATCCGGGGCAAGGTGACGCGCCGCACGCCCAATTCATGCAAGCGCTTTACCGGAATCAGCGGAGTGGTCGGGCGCGACCTCAGGCCAAAGCCCATGTTGATCGACACGGGGATTTCAACCGCCTCGACCAGAGCCTTGATCTGGTCCTCGCCCTTGATCGCGTCGGCGAAGATCAAATCGGCACCGGCCTTTTCGTACAGCTTCGCGCGGCGCAGCGCTCCCTCTAGCCCCTCGACGGCAATCGCGTCGGTTCGGGCGAGGATCACAAAGTCGTCGTCCAGGCGGGCATCGCAGGCAGCCTCGATCTTGCGCGCCATCTCGCGCATGTCGATGACGTCCTTGCCCGCCATGTGGCCGCAGCGCTTGGGGCTGACCTGGTCCTCGATATTGATACCGGCGACGCCGGTTTCCTCGAAGCGGCGGGTGCTGTGCCAGACCGTCGCGGGGTTTCCATAGCCCGTATCGGCATCGGCCATCAGCGGGATCGACACGCAGCGCGCCATCATGCGGCAGGCCTCGACATTGTCTGTCAGGCCCATGATGCCAACGTCCTCGAACCCCATGCGCGAATTGGCCAGCCCCGCGCCGGTCGTGCAGGCGGTCTTGAAACCCATCTTCTCGACAAGGCGGACGCTGTATCCGTCGTAGACTCCGGGCGACACGAGGATGTCTTCCCCGGCCAATAGATCGCGCAGGCGCTTGGTGGATTTCACGCTTTGTTTTCCTTGTTCTCGGCACCACTGGCGACTGCCGGGGTGGTTTCGCTGTCCAGCAGGTTTTGCAGCGCCTCGGTGGCGCGGGCGATATGGGCCCGCATCAGGGACTCGGCAAGCTCGGCATCGCGGGCGCGCATGGCCCGCAGGATCTGCCAGTGCTCGGCCGCCGCGTTGCCCTGCCGCCCGGCGTACGACCCCGAGCGGGCGCGGTACAGGCGCAGCAAGTAATACAGTTCGTCACACAACAGCGACTGGATACGGCGGTTGCCGCTTTCACGCGCGATCCGCGCATGGAGGTCCAGGACCTTCGCGTCGCCATCGACCTTCTCGAAATCGGCCAGCAGCGAGGTCATAGCGGCATCGCTCATGACCTGCGTGGCCAGCTTGACGCTCATGCCTTCGACGCTTTCGCGCAGCTGGAAGATCTCAACCATATCCCGCGCGTCCAGATCGACGACACGGGCCTTGAAATAGGGCTCTTTCACTATCAGCCCACGCCCCTGCAGGGCCTTGACCGCTTCGCGGACCGGGCCGCGGCTGACCTTGAAGGACTCGGCAATCGCGGCTTCGTTGACCACACCACCAAGGGGAATTTCACCACCCAAGATACGCTGGAAGATGCCCTCGAACACGGTATCAACGAGGGTTCGCTGCTGGTCGGCCATTTGCGCTCCGTTGTGTCAACACTTTCGCTAATATACCGTCAGAATCTTGACGCGTAAACACGTAAATGCGCGACATAGGTGACATGTTGGTATTACTGTTGACACTTTTTAGGCCCACGTCTATCTATTTTGCATGACTGAAAACAGCGCGACTCTGAGCGACCATATTCCGCTTGTGCGTCTTCTGGACGGCGCAGGGGAAGGTGACGTTCTGGTCGTCGACATTGCGAGCCTTATTGCCGCAAGGGGCGCACCGCTACCGCGCGTCTTGAGGGTCGTGCTTGAGAACGTCGCCGCACAGGCAGCAAGCGGCAAAGAAATGGACGCGCACGTCGCCGCGTTGGCTGGATGGCATCCGAACGCCTCTGAACTGGCGGTGCCGCTGGCCGTGTCGCGGGTCATGCTGCCCGACTCAAGCGGATTGCCTGCGCTGATGGATCTTGCCGCCGCCAGGGACGTGTTGGTGCAGGCTGGGCAAAGCCCCGGGCGGGTTGAGCCCGCCGTGCCAGTTACGCTGGTGGTGGATCACTCCCTAATCGTCGATGTGGCCGGGCATCCGAATGCCAAGGATCGCAACATTGCCGAGGAATACCGGCGCAACGGCGAACGATACGCCTTTTTCAAATGGGCGCAGCAGGCCTTTGCCGGGCTGAGGGTGGTGCCGCCTGGGGCGGGGATCATTCACCAGGTCCACCTGGAGAGCATCGCGCAGGTCGTGGCCCCGGTCACGCGCGAAGGGCTGCCTGATATCCTGACCACCGAGTTCGTTCTGGGCTGCGACAGCCACACCACCATGGTCGGCGGCATCGGCATGCTGGCCTGGGGCGTCGGAGGCATAGATGGCGAGGCCGCCGCGCTTGGCCTGCCCTACGAGGTGCGCATCCCTCGCATTGTGGGGGTCAACCTGACCGGGGCGCTTGGGCCAGGGGCCACGACCACCGACCTGGTGCTGACCATCACGCAGCGCCTGCGCGAAGTTGGCGTTGTGGGGGCCTTTGTTGAGTTTTGCGGTCTCGGCACCCGGAACCTGACGGTGCCCGACCGGGCCACGATTGCCAACATGGCACCGGAGTACGGTGCGACCTGCGGATATTTCCCTATCGACGCACAGACGCTGGACTATCTCAGCAGTTCAGGCCGAGACCCTGCGCAAGTGGCGCGGATCGAGGCCTATGCCAAGCGCACCGACCTTTGGGCCGGCGAGGACGAAGCGCCTGCAGAGTATTCCGAGCTGGTCGAGATTGACCTGGCCGGTATCGTCCCCAGCGTGGCAGGCCCCAAGCGGCCGCAGGATCGTGTAGCGCTGGACCACGTGCCGCAGGCCTTCCGCGACGCCCTGACTGCCCCGGTCGGACCTCAGGGCTTCGGGCTGGATTGCGACACGGTGCAGCGCGAGGTTCAGGTGATGGTCGAGGGACAGCCAGTCACGTTCCGGCACGGTAGCCTGACGATCGCCGCGATCACCTCTTGCACCAACACGTCGAACCCGTCGGTCATGCTAGCGGCGGGGCTGCTGGCGCGCAACGCAGTGGAGCGGGGACTTCGCGTTCCACCGGGGATCAAGACATCGCTCGCGCCCGGGTCACGACTGGTCGAAGATTATCTGGCCGATGCCGGGCTACTGCCGCCACTAGAGGCGCTGGGGTTCCACATCGTCGGTTTTGGCTGCACCACCTGCTCGGGCAAGTCAGGGCCGATCGCCCCCGGTCTGGCCGAGACCATCGCCGCAAACGATCTGGTCTGTGCCGCCATCCTGTCAGGCAATCGCAATTTCGAAGGCCGCATCCACAAGTCCGCCCGCGCCGCCTACCTGGCTTCGCCACCGCTGGTGGTGGCCTATGCGTTGGCCGGGCGGCTCGATATCGACTTCGCCACCGAGCCACTGGGAACCGATGCCACCGGGCAGCCTGTCATGCTGGCCGACATCTGGCCCGACAACGTCGAGACCGAAGCTCTAGTCCGCGAAAGCCAGAAGCCCGAGCGCTTCCGCAAGAGCTATGCCACCCTGTATGACGGCGCGCAGCACTGGCAGGAACTGGACAGTGTCACCGGCCCGGTCTTCGTCTGGGACCCGAAATCGACATATATTCAGCGCCCACCCTTCTTCGAGCTTTCCGCGCAGCCGGTGCCTGACCGACTGGACGCTGCGCGAGCACTGGTCGTGGCGGGAGATTCACTGACAACCGACTTCATCACTCCCTCGGGCGAGATCCTGCCCGACACACAAGCGGGCCGCTACCTGTTGGACAGGGGCGTAGACCCTGCCAATTTCAATGCCGTAACCCAGCGGCGCGGCAACCACGAGTTCATGGCCCGCGTCACCTTTGCCAACCAACGGATGAAGAACCAGCTGGCCGGGGGGCAGGAAGGCGGCGTGACCCGGCTGACGCCCGAGGGGCCGATTACGACAGTCTTCGACGCAGCACAGGCGTTGCAACAGGAAGGCTTTCCCGCAATCGTCCTGGCAGGCCGTGACTATGGCATGGGGTCCAGCCGCGATTGGGCGGCCAAGGGGCCGAAGCTGCTGGGCATTCGCGCGATCCTTGCCGAAAGCTTCGAGAGGATCCACAGGTCCAACCTGGTTGGCATGGGGATTTTGCCGATGGCCTTTGCGCCCGGGCAAGGTGTCGGTCCTCTGGGGCTTTCTGGTTTCGAGCGTTTCGACTTCTCCGGCCTCCTGGCGGCGCTTGAAGAAGGCACGCCGATCCCGGTCTGCGCAACCGCGTCCGACGGCACCAGAACCCGCTTTCAGGTTCGCCTGGACATCGCCAGCACCCACGAGCGCGAACTGCTGCGCGCCGGGGGAATTTTTGCTTCGATCGTATCTCTGCCCGCGGCGGTGGCGCATGGAAAGGACAAGCCATGAACAGCGATCTGACTTGGGCCAGCGACCTCGCCGTCGCCTATCTACAGGCGATGGAGGCGCGCGACATCAAAGCCGCGCGTGCCTTGGTGGCCGATGGCGCGATGGAGATCGTCTTTCCCGGTGGCCGCCGTTTCAGCGGGATCGACGAGATCATCCGCAATTCCTCGGGCCGCTACCGCGTGGTGCGCAAGCATATCGAAAACCGAGACGCCTGGCGGAGCGACGGGTGCGTCCGGGTGATGATCACCGGTACGCTTTACGGGGAATGGCCCGATGGAACCGCGTTCGAGGACATCCGCTTCGTCGATTGGTTCGAGATCGAAGAGGCTCCGCCCGCGCGGATCCTGCGCCAGCACGTCTGGAACGACAGCGGTGAACGGTTGGTTGCAATGCAAGGGGACGCCAAAGGATGAGCTTTGACCTGGTTCTTAAGAACGGAGAGATCGTTTTTCCTCGCGAGGGCGTTCAACGCGGCAGCATTGCCGTATCGAACGGGCGCATCGCCGCCATCCTCGCGCCCGGAGAGGCCGTCGCCGGCAAGCGGGTGATCGACTGCACCGACCAATGGATTCTACCCGGCGCCATCGACCCGCATACACACATCGGTTTTGGCGCAAAAGCCGAGGACTGGACCACCGAGAGCCGCACCGCCGCTCTTGCCGGTGTGACCGGCCTGATGACCTTCTGGCGGTCCGAGAACTTGGCCGACATGACCGATTCCTGGCGTGCCGAGGGCGAAGCGCGTTCGGCCATCGACTTCGGCTTTCACTTTGGCGTCACGGCCCGTCGCCACGTGGAAGAGTTCCCGGCCCTGGCGCGCCGCTTCGGCGTGACCTCGCTGAAGGTTTACCTGATGTACAAGGGCGAGACGGGCCGCGCCAAAGGGTTCGAAGAAGTTGACGACGGGTTGCTGTTCGCCGCGCTCCAGGCCGGGGCAAAGGTTCCCGGCGGCGTCGTCGGCGTGCATTGCGAGAATACCGAGGTGATCCCGGTGTTCCGCGAGCCGGTGAAAGCCGCAGGCCGCATGGATCTTGGAGCCTGGGACGACCAGAGCCCCGGCTTCCTGGAGACCGAGAACGTCTTCCGCGTCGCCTATTTCGGGGAAAAGGCAGGTTGCCCGGTGAACATCGTTCACATGTCGGCGGTGGAAAGCCTGGACCTGGTCCGCGGCATGCGCCGCCCCGACCGGCCCGCGATCAACGTCGAAACCTGCATTCACTACCTGACGCTCAGCCGCGACTCGGACATTGGGGATCTCGGCAAGGTGAACCCGCCACTGCGCAGCCGCAAGGATGTTGACGGTCTGTGGGAGGGCGTGCGCGATGGCGCGATCCAAACAATCGGCTCGGACCATGTGGCGCGCAAGCGGGGCACCAAGGGGCCAGATATCTGGCGGGCCTCGGCGGGGTTCCCTGGCATCGGTCAGATATGGCCGGCACTGGTCAGCGAGGGGTATTTCGCGCGAGACATCCCCATCGAGACGCTGGCCGCGGCCACCAGCCGCAATGTCGCGGAGCTGTACAAACTGCCCCGCAAGGGCCGCATTGCCCCGGGCCATGATGCCGATTTCGCCATTATCGACCCCGACAGGGAAACCACAGTGCATCACGCCGACTTCCCGTCGCACTCGGACTATTCGCCCTATGAGGGCATGCGCTTCAAGGGCGCGGTAACCCATACGGTGCTGCGGGGCCTTGTCCTGTCCGAAAACGGCACATTGGCCGAGGATGCCATCCAGTCCGGCGGCCAATATCTATTCCGGGCCAACTAAAACCCGCTTTTTGAAAGAGATCCACATGAGCGAACGCATCTGGGACAAGTTCCTGACCGACAAGGACAAACGCATTTTTCAGCTGGCCGGTTATGGCAAGCGAGGCGGATTCGGCACCCGACCGGCGCTGTTCATCATCGACGTGCAGTACAACTTTACCGGCGATGAACCGGGCGAGACGCAAGAAGAAGGCGTCAAGCAATACCGCACCCACTGCGGCGAGGCGGGCTGGCAGGCCGTGCCCCATATCGAACGCCTGTTGAAAATCGCGCGCGCCAAGAACTTGCCAGTTTTCTACACTGTGTCTGAACGGCGGGCCGACATGATCGACAGCGGCGTGCAGGTCGGCAAAAGCCATCGAGGCGGAGAGAAGACCTCTGTCGAGGGGAGCCACGCCACTCAGACGGTCGCCCCGCTCGCGCCGCAGCCGCGGGACATCCTGATCGGCAAGCGCAAACCCTCGGCTTTCTTCGGCACGATCTTCATGAGCCACCTCAACTTCCTGGACGTTGACACGCTGATCATGACCGGCTGCACCACCTCGGGTTGCCTGCGGGCGACGACGGTGGACGCCTATTCGTTCAACTTCAAGGTGGTAATCCCCGAGGAAACCGCCTTTGACCGGTTCGAGGCAAGCCACGCCATCAACCTGTTCGACCTGAACTGCAAATACGCAGACGTCATCCCCACCGATGAAGTCGCCGCCTATCTTGAAGGGCTGGAGCCGCGCCAAGAATAAGGCCCGGTCAACGGCTATTTGGTCAAACAGCCAGGTAGCCGCCATCCACCAGCACGTCGCAGCCGGTCATAAAGGCGGCCTCGTCACTCAGCAGATGCGCGGCCATGGCGGCGACTTCTTGCGGAGTACCCAGCCGGCCGGTCAGGTAGCGCGCGCCAAGGGCAGCCTCGGCGGCCTCGGCCGAGCCATAGCGGCGCTCCAGCCGGCTGGTCAGCACCGCGCCGGGGGACAGGCTGAGGGCGCGGATGCCCTCTTGCGCGTGATCCACGGCCAGCGAGCGGGCCAGCTGGATCAGTCCGGCCTTCGACACGGCATAGGCCGCGCGTCCAGCCGCACCCACCTGACCAAGTTGCGAGGCGACGTTCAGAATAACGCCGCCTGCGTTTTGGGGACGCCGCATGTGGGGAATGGCCTCGCGCGCAATCAGCATGGCGCCGGTTAGGTTGACAGCCAGCGTCCGGTTCCAGGCGTCGAGGGACAGTTCGGTGACGGGCAGGCCCTCGGTTGCGGTGGCGGCATTGTTGACCACCCCGTCCAACCGCCCGAACTTGGCCACGCAAGCATCAACTGCCGCCACGACAGAGGCCGCGTCCGAGACGTCGCAAGCCATGGGCAGCGCCGGGCCCGGTAGATTGCGGACCAACTCCAGCGGCGCCTCGAGGTCCAGCAGCGCCAGCGACGCCCCCTCGCAGGACAGTCTCTCGGCAATCGCACGCCCAATGTCACCCGATGCCCCGGTGATCAGGATCACCTTCCCGGCCTGCCGCCCACCGCTCACGGCATCACTTTCCAAAGGCATTGTTCAACCCTACGGTACGTTCCAGTCCAAGGACGAGGACATAAGCAAATAGGATCAATAGGGCCGAGACGGCGGCGATCATCGGGTCGATGGCGAATTCGATGTAGTTGTAGATACGGATCGGCAGCGTCGTCACGTCAGGCCCCGACAGGAAGATCGAGATCGTTACCTGATCGAAGCTAAGGATGAAGCAGAAGATCAGGCTGACCATCACCGCCGGCATGATCGCGGGCATGATGACCCCGAAAAGGACACGCGACGGGCGCGCGCCCAGTCCCTCGGCCGCCTCGGCGAGCGACGGATCCAGCGACACCAGCGAGGCGCCGACCGTCCGCACAACGTATGGAATGGTGATCAGCGTATGGCCCAGCAACAGCCCGGCCCAATTGCCCGGCAGCAGCGCCATGCCGATCTCCGAGGTGCGCATGAACTGGAACAGCGCAACGCCGGTGACGATGGTGGGCAGGATCAACGGCAGCATGAAGAAGCCGCGCAGGAACTCTCGCCCCGCCTCGCCCTTCCGGGCGATGGACAGGGCAGCCAGAGTGCCCAGCACGGTGGCCACGACGGTGGAAAGCCCCGCCAGCAACAGGCTGTCGATGAAGCTTTCCAGAAAGTCCTGCCGCTGGAACAGCGCCTGGTACCACTTCAGCGTGAATCCCTCGGGCGGGAAGGCGACATAGGGCGTTTCGGTGAACGACCCGGCGATGATCACGATCAGTGGCCCCATCAGGAAGATGACGACAAGAAGAGTGGTGAAGTCGACAAAACGGCGGGCCATCAGGAGTCTCCAGTGCGGAACAGCAGCGCGTGCAGCGCCAGCATGATCATGTTCATCGCAAGCAGGACAAAGACCATCGCCGCCCCGAAAGGCCAGTTCAGGGCATAGGTGAACTGTTCGTAAATCAGCGTCGACACCGTTGCGACGGTGCCTCCGCCAAGCAGTGCAGGCGTGACGAAGGCACTGATGGTGAACGAAAACACAAGGATGGCCCCTGCACCGACACCCGGCAAGGTCAGCGGCCAGATCACATGGGTGAAGGTACGCAGGCTGGTTGCACCGAGGTTCTCTGAGGCTTCCAGCAGGTGGCCGGGCAACGACTGCATGACCGAGGTCAGCGACAGCACCATGAAGGGCAATGTCATGTGCACCATGCCAACGACGACGGCAAACCACCCCCCGATCAGAGAATAAGGCCCCAACCCCAGCAGCGAGAAGCCTTGGTTCAACACGCCCTGCTCTCCCAGCATCACCAGCCAAGCATAGGTTCGCACCACCAAGTTGATCAGCAACGGCGACAGGGCGATCGACAGCAGGATTGATCGCATCATCGGGCCCGAGCGCGCGATTTTCCATGCCAGCGGATAGCCCAGCAGCACCGTAAAGAAGGTCACGCTGACGCCCAAGGCGATCGTGCGCAGGATCACGGTCAGGTAATAGGGCTCGGCAAAGATGTCGGCATAGTTTTGCAGCGACCACATTTCACGGAAGATGAACATGGGGTCGTAGAGGTTGAAGCTCATCCGGGCCAGCGCCACGTAGGGCAGCACGATACCGACCAAATACAGCAACAACACCGGGGCCATCTGACCCAACCGCCGCATCCTGTCCCTGCGCCGTCCCTTGCGGGAGGCGATCGCGGCGGCATCCCTCGCTGGCGGCGCTGAACGGTTCAGAGCGATGGAGGGGGCTTCGGACATGTGCGTACTTTCCGTGAAAGAGGCGCCGGGGCCGGGGCCCGCGGCGTCTTTGTCAAGTGACGGCGGGCAAGACGGCCCGCCGGTGTCGCCGGATCAGTTGGCGAATTCCTTGTTCCACTGGGCCAGCAGATCAGGTTTCTGCGGGTTCAGAACGCCCCAGTCCGCGAAGCGCAGGCTGTTGATCTTGTCGGCCCCGTAGACGTGCTTGGCCGCCAGCTCGGCCGGCAGTTCGACCGTCTTGTTCGAGGGGCTGTACAGCTTGGGCGCAAAGCTCAACTGGTAATCCGGGCTCATCGCGGTGTTCACCCATTCCTTGGCCATGTCCATGTTGGCGGCATGGGCCGGGATCTGCATGCCGGTGCGCATGCCATAGGTGCCCTCTTCGGGGGTGGCGAGCGCCAGGTTGATGCCGTCATCCATCAGCAGCTGCACGCGGTGGGTATAGAACAGTGCCGCGTCCATCTCGCCGCGCTGGAACTTGCCGAAGCCGTCCGTCACGCCCTTGTAGATCATCATGTCATCGAGCTGCTTGAGCTTCTCAAAGCCGGGGGCCATGTTCTCGGCCCCGCCGCCGTTCAGCTGCGCGGCGATCATCAGGAAGATAATGCCGTAGGTGGCCGAGATATGCGGCACGCCGACGGTGATGCCCGACTGCCAAAGGTCTTCCCACGAGGTGGGGGCGTCCATCTTGTCGGGATTGTAGGCCAGCCCGAACTCGT
Source organism: Antarctobacter heliothermus (assembly GCF_002237555.1). Lineage (NCBI taxonomy): Bacteria > Pseudomonadati > Pseudomonadota > Alphaproteobacteria > Rhodobacterales > Roseobacteraceae > Antarctobacter > Antarctobacter heliothermus. Next base: position 34,794 of record NZ_CP022543.1, read on the forward strand.
AGATCATCGCGGTGTATTGCGGCAGGACCGGCGGCTTTGCCATGTCGTAGACATCGGCCAGGTTCGGGATCTCGGCCGGGTCGATATCGGCCCAAAGGCCGGCGGTGTCGCCAAAAATGGCCTCATCTTCATTGACATAGACGACATCGAAGGGCGGGTTGTTGCGCGAAGCGATGACCTTGGGAATGAAGGTATTGCCAATTCCCAGTTCCAGCGACACCGAAGCGCCATGTGCCGCCTCGAACCCGGGGATGACCGAGGAGCGAAGGATGCTTTCATACGTCCCCCCGAAGGTGCCGATGTTCAGCGAAGTCGCTGCGCGGGCCAACCGAGGCGCTGCAAGGCCGGCAACCGTGGCTCCGCCGATCAGGCCAAGCGCACCGCGTCGTGTGAAATCCTGCATTATGTTGTCTCCTTGTCTGGAAGGGGTAAGAGATGGATTTGTTCGGGGGCGGCGCTGACGGTGACCGGGCGGCCCACCTCCAACTGGCTGGCGCTCTCGGGGGCGACCAGCGCCCGGACCGGGCCGACCGCCGTCTCCACGTGAACCTCGTAGTGAACACCCAGATAGCGTTGCGATGTTACGCGGGCCGTGCCCGGTACCGCGTCTTCGTTCTGTGCAGTCAGGGTCAGCTTTTCCGCCCGCACGAACAGGGTGCCGCGCCCATCGGACTGCAGCCGTCCGGTGGCGGCCTGCTCGGACACCGACAGATCGACACCGGGCACCCCGTCTAGGTCCAGCCCGCCTTTGCCGTTCGGGCGCAGGGCACCGCAGACAAGGTTGCCGCTGCCGATAAACTCGGCCGCCCAATGCGATGCCGGGGCGGCAAAGATATCCTGCGGGCCACCGACCTGTTCGATCACCCCGTCCCGCATGATGGCAATCTTGTCGGCCATCGCCATGGCCTCTTCCTGGTCGTGTGTCACGAAAACTGCCGTCACCCCCAACCGTTGCTGGATGCGCCGCAACTCGGTCTGCATCTCGATCCGCAGCTTTCGATCCAACGCGCCCAGAGGTTCATCCAGCAGCAACAGGTTCGGCTCGATCACCAGCGCACGAGCCAGCGCCACACGCTGCTGCTGCCCGCCGGAAAGCTGGCGCGGCCGCCGGTCCGCCAGGTGCGACAGCCCCACCAGATCAAGAGCCATGGTCGCCCGATCGGCCAGCTCGGCACGCGGGGTGCCGCGACATTTCAGTCCAAAGGCGACGTTTCCCAGTGCCGTGAGGTGCGGGAACAGGGCGTAATGCTGGAAGACCATGCCGAGGTTCCGCTCGCGCGGGCGCAGGGGCATCATGTCCTTGCCGTCAACCTCGATGGCCCCGGCCTGTGGACGCTCGAACCCAGCGATTGACCGCAGAAGTGAGGTCTTGCCGCAGCCAGATGGACCAAGCAGCGCAAGAAACTGCCCGCTGTCCAGCGACAGGTCGATCCCCTTCAGCGCCTGAAACGTGCCATACCGAAGCTCGACGCCAGAAACCTCTAGGCTGGACGTGGTCATGCGCGGGCTCCGCAGGGGAGTGTGCCGTGGAACGTGGTTTGGGGCATATGTCTGTGTCGTTCGCTTGGTTGTTGCAGGTCAGTGTCGTGTTGGCTTGCTGGAAGAAAATCGCCAAACCATCAAAGTGTCAACTCTTTTTGGGACATAAGCCGGTCATCGCCACGAATGAGGTCAATATTCCCTGAATTTGGCCGAAATTTCGTGCATATGTTCATTTTTGTTGACACTATGATGAATGCCCCGGCAGATTGCGCCCGACAGTTCGCGTGGTGGTTTCACTTCCCTTTCGCTCCGCCTGCGCACCCTCCGTGCCGATCGAGTCGGCCAAGAACGTCAGAAGGAACCCCGTGATGAAATATGGTATCTGGGCCCCCTTGCCCCATGTCGTGCGCCACGAACCGCGCATGGCTGCCGCGGTCAGCGACTTGCAGACCATTGGCAAAGGACAAGGCATGGCCGACGCGTCCTTCGAATTCGTCGTGGACGTAATCCGCCGCGCGGAGGATTTTGGCTTTGACGTCACGCTGATAGCCGAACGGCTGCAAGGCCCGGACCTGGAAAGCTGGGTGCTGGCCTCGGCGCTGGCACAGCGGACCTCGGCAATCAGGCTGATGGTCGCCGCCCATGCAGGTGTCGTGACGCCGCAAATGGTCGCTAAGATGGGGGCATCGCTGGATCGGGTCAGTGGCGGGCGCTTTTGCCTGAACGTCATTGGCGGCTGGTGGAAGGAAGAGATTGATCTGTTCGGCAACGGCAACTGGCTGGATGACCCGGCCGAACGTGGTGCGCGGCTGACCGAGTTCGTCGATGTCATGCGAGGGCTCTGGAGCAACGAAAATTTCCGTTTCGACGGCACCTACTACAGGGTGAACGAAGGCAGCCTGCCCATCCGCCCGGTGCGGCCGGGTGGGCCGGAGTTGTATGCCGCCGGTCGGTCCGAGGCCAGTCGCGACATGTCCGCCAGCCGCTGCGACACTTGGTTCGCTGGCGTGACCGAAGGTCGTGACGCCTTCGAGGAAAACCTTGCCGGTCTTCGTGACGATGTTGCAGCGATGCAGGCCCGCGCCAAGGGCCATGGCCGGAAGCTGGGCGTGGGTTTGAGCGCCCATGTCATCTGCCGCCCCACCATGGCCGAGGCCCTGCGTGAGGCCGAGGCACTGGAGGAATACGGCCAACGTGATCGCATTGCCAGCATCGCAGCGCGCGCCCTCGCCCCCGGCCTTGTGGGCACACCCGAATTGCTGGCCGAACGAATTCGCGCCTACGAGGCGGCAGGCGTCGATCTGCTCATGTTGCGGTTCTCTCCAATGCTGGAAGAGCTCGAGGTTTTTGGGAACACCGTCCTGCCGCTGGTGCCGCCAAAGAGTGCCTCCGCCGGGAACGTGTCATGAATGCTACTGAAACGGCGTGCCACGCAGTGGTGACGGGCAGCTCATCGGGGATCGGTCTGGCAGTCAGCACTGCACTTCTGAATGCGGGCTGGCGCGTAACTGGACTGGACCGCGCCGCCCCCGCACTGTCGCACGAAGGTTTCGCTGCCCGGCAACTGGACCTGCTGGACGATGACGCGCTGGAAACCACGCTGGCTGAACTGGAAGGCGTCACCGGAATCGTCCATTCAGCCGGTATCGTGCGGACCGGACGGATCGACGAGGCCCGCCGAGCAGAGGCCGACGGCATGTGGGCGCTTCATGTTGGCGTGGCCATGACCCTTGGTCGCGTCCTTGCTCCGCGCTTGCCGGACGGGCGCGGACGGATCGTCGCCTTGTCCAGCCGTGGTGCACTGGGTCGGCCGGGTCGCGGTGCCTATGCAGCCACGAAAGCGGCTCTGAACGGTTTGGTGCGCAGCTGGGCGCTGGAGCTCGCCCCGCGCGGGATCACCGCCAACCTCGTGGCGCCAGGTGCGACGGACACACCGATGCTTACCGATCCTTCCCGAGGCGAACCCGCCGTCGTGCAGAACCCTATAGGCCGTGTGATCCGCCCCGAAGAAGTCGCGGCAACCGTTGCCTTCCTGCTGAGCCCGCCCGCCGGAGCGATCACGGGGCAGGTTCTGCACGTCTGCGGTGGCTCATCGCTTGTCGCACCCAGCTGACGGCCTGCAACTTCCCGGCCTGCAGTGGCAGGATGACGGGCAACGCGAGCGGGATTATCAGGCGTTGATCAAACCTAGATTTCGATGGTCTTGCCAACTGGAAAACTCATGATTTCCCGTGTTGTTCCATGAGCTTGTACAACGCGGCGCGCAAGGTTGATTCCGGGATGTGGCGCTGAAACTCAAGCTGCACGCGTTTGCCGCGCCGCCGCATCTGTACGCTGCCCTGTTCATCACTCGGGTTAAAGACCCTGTCGACAGCGTTGCGGGTGCGGGGCGGCCTGGCCGCGTCCTGTTCACCTCAGGAGGTGGCCGGCCAGCACCCCAGCGCTCGCTTCCCGGTGCCGAGAAGGGCACCGGGACGGAGGCTGTATTAGTTGTGGGTCAGCCGATCTCGCGGACCCAGAGGTCGACCAATTCATCCTTTTGCGGCAGGATAACGTTCCAATCCATCTCGCGGATGCCGTTAACCGTCTCCGCGCCCATAAGGAGCTTGGAGTCGAGTTCTGCTGGGGCCTCGACCTTGCTGTTGGTGGGGCTGTAAAGGCCCTTGAGAAACTTCGACTGGTACTCCGCGCCAAGCGCGTTGTTTACCCAAGCGATCGCGCCCTCGACGTTCTGGCAGGTCTTCGGGATCTGGTATCCGGTGCGCTGACCCCACAGGCCCTCCTTCGGCGTCGCGCGCGCCAGATTCAGGCCCGAGTCGATCAACTGCTGGCCACGGTGGCTGTAGAACAGCGCGGCGTCGACTTCCTGTTGCTGGAACATGCTGCGGCCTTCGGACACGTTCTTGTAGACCTTGAACTTCTTCAGGCTCTTGATCGCCTCGATCCCGGGCTTGAGATTGGTGGCGCTGCCGCCGTGCAGTACCGCTGCGATATAGAGGAAGGTCAGGCCATAGGCCTGCGAGATATGCGGAACGCCGACAACGATGTCATTGGTCCAAAGGTCCATCCAGGACTCGACGGTCGGCAGCTTCGACTTGTCGTGCACCAGCGCATACTGATAGACGATCGCGCCATAGTTCGCGGTCTGAGGCGGCAGCGAGCTGCCATAGACATCCATGGCATTGGGCATCTTCGAGGACTGGTCGTCCAGCCAAAGATGCTGGCCCTGGAAGGCAATCGGGTTGTCGAGCGTAACCACGTCATAGACCGGGCGGTCCCGTGCAACGATCAGCTTTGGCAGCATCTGCACGTCGTCCTCGACGGTGAATACCACCTCGATGTTATGCTTGGCTTCGAAGTCGGGGATGACCTCTTGGCGCAGGATTTCCTCGTAAGCGCCGCCGAAGCACTGGAATTGCAGCCTGGATTTCGCCTGCGCGATGGCAGGGGTCGAAAGCAGCGGCAGGGCGGTGGCGCCAAGCGCACCGCCCAGGAACGTGCGGCGGTTGAAATCGAATGTGGAAGACATGGCAGGAAAACTCCGTTTTTTGAGAGGGAAGGGAAGATTCGTCACTTGGCAAAGGCACGGTCGATCCCGAAGACCCGCTGCAGAAGGGCCACCAGCACGAAGGCCGAGAGGATCAGGATGGTGGAAATCGCCGCAATCACGGGTTCCACCGAGAATTCGATATAGGTGAAGATCCGGATCGGCAGCGGCATGATCTCGGGGTTGCTGAAGAAGATCGACATCGTCACCTCGTCGAAGCTGACGATGAAGACGAAGGCCAGTCCAGCGCAGATCGACGGCACGATGGATGGCAGCAGCACCCGGAACAGCACCCGCGTGCGGCTGGCCCCAAGGCTTTCGGCCGCCTCTAAAATCGAGTTCGGCACACTTTCCAGCCCTGCGGCCACGGTGCGGATGAAGAACGGCACGGTGATCAGGATATGTCCGATGACGATACCGACCAGCGGCGCGTCGAGGCCCGAGGCATAATAGATCTGCAGCAGCGCGATGCCCGACACGATGGCTGGCAGGGTCAACGGTGCCATGACCATGCTGCGCAGGATTGTCTGCGCCCGGGTCGAGCCCATCCGTAGCCCAAGAGCAGTGGGGATGCCAATCAGCGCGGCACCGGCCATGGTGGCAACCGCGATCATCAGGCTGTCGAACAGCGCGTCAATGAAGCCGCCGGCCGACATCGCCTCGACATACCAGTGCAAGGTGAAACCGCGCGGCGGGAAGGTCACGAAGTCGGTCGTGGTGAAGGAGCTTCCGACGATGATCAGCAGCGGCGCGACCAAGAAGACGATCGAAAGTAGGGCGATCACGGATATGATGCGGCGGACCATCTCATTTCTCCCGGAACAGAAAGCCGTGCAGCATGATCACGGCGAAGTTCAGAGCCAGCAGCACGAAGACAAGGGCCGCCCCGACGGGCCAGTTCATCGAGAAGGTGAACTTCTGGTAGATGATCGTGCTGATCGTCGAGAAGCGGTTCCCCCCCAGAAGCTGCGGCGTCACGAAGGCACTGATGACGGTGCAGAACACCAGCAGGCTGCCCGCGCCGATCCCTTGCATGCACAATGGAATATGCACCCGGACCAGCATCTTCAGCGTACTGGCCCCCAGGCTTTCGCCGGCTTCGAACAGGCCCTTGTCCAGTTTCTCCATCACGCTGACAAGGCTCAGGACCATCAGCGGCAGGCTGAGGTGGACAAGGCCGATGGCCACCGAGATGAAGTTGCCGTTGATCGGTAGCGGCGTGTCGATCAGCCCGATCGAGGACAGCACCTTGTTGATCACCCCGTTGTCGCCCAACAGCACCAGCCAAGCGTAGGTGCGCACCACCACGTTCACCAGCAGCGGCGTCATTGTCAGGATCAGCAGGACCGACTTGGCCGTCTTGCCTGCGGCCACGATCCGCATCGCCAGAGGATAGCCCATCAGCAACGAGACCAGCGTGACGAACAGCCCCAGCCCGATCGTCTGGGCCAGCAAGCCCAGGTAGTAGCCGTCGGTCAGGATACCGACATAGTTCTGCAGTCCCAGATCGGGCACATAAAGCAGGGACGAGCTGTAGCGGGTCAGGCTCAGCCAGAAGATGTAGCAATAGGGGATCAGCAGGAAGAGCGCATAAAAGGTCGTGATGGGCGACATCAGGGTCGACATCCGACCGCGGGGCGGCAGTCGCATCCCGTCCGCGCGACGCGGGCGACTGGCTGTTTGCGGTTGGGTGGCCATGGTCATGGGATAATCCGAGGGTTAGTGCGTTGGGCCGGGGCCGGTCTCAGTCGTCGGGCAGCCAAGTTCCGCCGCCGGGAGCCGCGGCCAGCCGGACAGAATCTCCGACATCGAAGTCACCCAGCCGGTTGATCGGCAGCTGCGCGCGCAGTTGCAGCTCGCCACAGGCGATCAGCAGGTCGAGCGCCATGCCGTTCGGGCGGATTGAGACCACCCGATAGGGCGTAGCCTCGGGCGTCGTCGTCACTTCCAGATGGTGCGCAGGAAGCAGCAGCTTGGCGCGCGCCCGGTCGACACCGGTCGGGGCCTTCGCCCCGGCTGTAAATCCGCCGGGAAGTTGAACGGACCAGCGGTCACCGTCGGCGCGAACCTCGCCCGACAACAGGTTGCCGGCGTCGATGAACTTTCCGACCCAGGCGGTCGCGGGGCGGGCGAACAGCTCGTAGGGCGTTGCGATTTGCTGGATCCGGCCGTCGCGCATGACGACGATGCGGTCCGCCATCGCCACGGCCTCGTCCTGGTCGTGGGTGACGAAGATCGCGGTGATACCAAGGCTGCGCTGAAGCTCTTTCAGTTCGAACTGCATCCGGCTGCGCAATTGCTTGTCGAGCGCGCCAAGCGGTTCGTCGAGCAGCAGAAGCGATGGTTCGAAGGCGATTGCGCGGGCCAGCGCGACGCGCTGTTGTTGCCCGCCGGACAGCTCGCGCGGGCGACGATCCGCAAATTCGGCCAGCCGCACCTTGTCGAGCGCCGCCAAGGAACGCGTGTCGATCTCGCTTGTCGACAGTCGCCGGCATTCCAGTCCGAACCCGACATTTTTACGCACCGTCATGTGAGGGAATAGCGCGTAGTTCTGGAACACGATGCCAATGTTGCGCTGGCGCGGCTGCAGATCTGCCACATCCTTGCCATTGAGGACGATGCGGCCTTCTTGCGGCAGATTGAACCCGGCGATTGAGCGCAACAAGGACGTCTTTCCGCAGCCCGAGGGCCCGAGCAGAGCGACAAACTCGCGTGCGCAGACATCAAGGTTGATCTCGTCCAGCGCCGTCACATCGCCATAGCGTAGCCCGACGTTCTCGATCTTTAGCATTTCGGGTGACGCCAAGCTGTTGACTCCCTGCGGTTTCAATTTCGTGTCCGTCATCTGGTTTCGTTCATCAAACATCTTCACTGCTCAGGCTCTGTCGGGGTGGGGCAGGGGCCGTGCCCCCACGAAGGAAACCGTCGTGTTGCGTTCAGTCTAAGGGCAGAGATCGCAATTCTGTCAACACTTTTTGATCTCACATCCCTTGCCGAGGTGAAATTTTCCACAAAATGGCGAATTTCCGCAATTTTTGGCTCCGAGATTCCGTCGCTTCTCGGCAAAAAGGCAGTTTCTGTAAAAAGTGTTGACATAACGGGGGTGCGGCTCGATATTCCAGGTGTCCGCCAGTGGCGCGGACGCGCGCAGAAACTGCGAGGCCGAGTTGGTCGAACTTACTCCCCCCAAGCCGGACAGCCCCGGCCCCACGAGGCAGTCATGCAAGAAACAGAACCGAACTGGCTGGCTGGTATCGGCGGACGCCCAGATGGCATGGCCATTGACGAGACAGGCCAGCTGAGGCTTGGCGGAATATCCGCAGACAGGTTGGTTCGGGAGCATGGGTCACCGCTTTACGTCACGCTCGAGCAGGTGATCCGCGACAACGTTCGTCGCCTTCAGCGGGCCCTCGACCTTCACTGGCCAACCGGCGCCGAGCTTTTCTATGCGATCAAGACAAACAACTGTCTCGCCATACGCTCCATCCTAACTTCGGAAGGTGTCGGCGGTGAGTGTTTCGGCGATGTCGAATACCGTGCAACCCACGAGTCTGGCGTCCCAACGGACCGCATCCTTCTGAATGGCAGTGACAAAACCGAGCGGGCGCTGACTGCGGCCGTCGCGGGCAATTCAGTGATCAACATTGACAGCCTGGACGAGATAGACGTCCTGTCGCGTCTGGCCGTGCCAGAGTCGCCGGTGCGGGTTAACATTCGGCTGCGTCTTGCACCACTCGGGCTGGATCGCTTCGATGCCAGCTTCTTCAAGAACGGCGGCACCGCGAGTGAAAGCTTGCTGGCCGCCAAGTGGGGCTTCTCCGAGGATGCCGCGGCAGAAGTTGTCGCGAGGCTCCTGTGTGATCCCAAGTTCGATCTTCTTGGCTATTCCAGCCATGTGGGCCGGTTCACCAGTGATCCTGCTGCCTTTGGGGTTGTCGGAGAAGAAATTGCTCGGTTCGCGATGGCCCTGCGTGGTCGCACCGGGTTCTGGCCCCGCGTGCTGGACCTCGGCGGCGGCTGGCCTCGCCTGCGCGAGCCGGAGTCGCGTGTGCCGTCCGCCAACACCCACGACATAGATGCCTATGTGGCTGCCATGACCACAGCCCTTCGGGACGGTCTCGATGGTAAACTGCCTTGTCTGTGGCTGGAGCCAGGCCGCTACCTGGTCGGCAACGCAGTCGTGTTGCTGGGGGCTGTCACGACGATCAGGTCAGAGGCCGACCGTCGCTGGGTTCACGTGGACGCAAGCACCAACCTTCTGATGCGGATCGAGACAAGCCGCAGCTGGTATCACATCCTTCCTGCCTCCTGCATGACTGCGCCGGTCACGGGCAAGGCCACCATCGTCGGTCCGACCTGCGTTCCCTCGGTCCTGGGGGCGGATCGCCCGATGCCGAATCTGCAACGCGGAGACGTGGTCGCCATCCCCGATGCTGGCATGTATGCCGAGGTGCTGGCGCCGCAGTTCAACGGGATGCCGAGGCCGGCAGGCGTGATGGTCGCACCGGATGGCGGCGTCGACCTGGTGCGCCGACGCGAGGCCTACGATGAAATTTTCCGCAATCACGTTGTTCCCGAACGCCTTGCCGCAGGCGGTCCCCTGACATGAGTCGCGTTGTGAAGACCGGGGCTGAAACCCTTGCCGATGTTGAGATATTCAGTGATCGCCTGACGGCGAGGACCGACGGTATACTCGATATCGGTGGAGTTGCTGCGACTGAACTGCTTGGGCGCTTCGGCTCGCCCCTAGTGGTTGGCGTAGAAGAGACGCTGCTTGCAAACTTCGATCGGATCCGTGCGGCCTTTGCCTCGGCATGGCCTGGCTCCAGCGGGATACTTTACGCGATCAAGAGCAACAACACCCTCGCTTTTCGCCACCTCCTGTCACGCGCTGGCGCGGGTGGCGATTGTTTCGGCATGGGTGAGCTGCTGGCGACTTTGGACAGCGGCGCAGACCCGGCGCGCGTCGCCCTGAACGGCAGCGACAAGAGCGCCGAGCTGATCCGGGTCGCGGTCGCGCGCGGGGTGACGATCAACATCGACGACGCCGACGAGGTCGACATGATCGCCGATGGGGCGTCGCAGACAGGACGTCGGGCCCGCGTGAACCTGCGCCTGAAAGTCCTGCCCGAGGCTCTGGGCCCGTTCATGGGTGGGTCGACCCAACGACACGGCCAAGGCATCGCCTCGGCCAAACGTGCCAAGTGGGGTCTGAGTCCCGAAGCCGCAACCGACATTGCCAAACGGCTGCTACGGATGCCCGGGATCGACCTGGCGGGGTTCTCGGTTCACATCGGTCACCTGTCGAACCGCCCCGAGGCGTTTGCCGCCATTGCGGCAGAATTCGGGGCTGCGGTCCTGCAAATCTGCACCGTTCTTAGCCTGCGGCCCCGCATTCTGGACCTGGGCGGCGGCTGGGCGCGCGAACGTGAGCCGGAACAGCGTGGTGCCCCGATCGACTGGGTAAGCGTCGAGGAACAAGCGAATGCCGCCTGCGATGCACTGATCGGTGCGTTGGGGCCCTTGGCAGATCCGGCCATGGGCCCTCTGCCCGCGCTATGGGTCGAACCAGGGCGATATATCAGCGGCAACGCCGAAGTCCTGCTGACCACTGTCGGGTCAGTCAAAGAGGACTGCGGCTATCTCTGGGTGAACGTCGATATCAGCACGAACGACCTCATGAGAATAGAAACCGGCGCCTTCACCTATGAAATTCTGCCTGCGAACCGAATGCATGATGCTCCGACCTCGTCGCAAGAGATCGTTGGCAGTACCTGCTTCCGCTCGGTGATCGGCGCGGGACGGACCTTGCCCCGTCTGCGGCGTGGGGATGTGCTCGCTGTGCTCGACGCAGGGATGTATGCCGAGGTCTTTTCCACGCAGTTCAACAGCGTACCACGTCCGGCCGCAGTTCTGATCGACCCGGACGGAGAGGTCGAAGTGATGCGCGTGCGGGAAACGCAGGACGATGTCTTTGCAAGCCACCGCGTCCCGGACCGCTTGAAACGAGAAGAAAAGGAGTAGACGATGACAGACGTATCCGCCCGGTCCATCTCGGATCCGATAACAGAGAAGCTGCTGGAGAGCCTAGTGGCGCTCGCAGCCGAGGTCAGTGTTCTGCGCGACCGCGTCGCAGCACTCGAAGCGCGGGCGGAGGGAAACAGTCTGCCCGCCAGTGCCGAAAGCGCCGAGCACTTCGTGACGGCCGTCTTTGGCGGCATGGCCTCAATGGCCCCTAGAACCGGAGCAGACACATGACCGCCAATAGCCAGTCGTTCGCCCCGGTGCCGGATGCGCAAACCGCTTCCTATCAGGCGTTTATCGGGGCCTTCCGCAAGCTGTGGGCCGGGCCGATCTATCGCGAACTGCGGCAGCAGGCCGGCGCGCTGCCTGACCAATCGCCCGAGGCGTATGACCGCTACGAAGCCCGGCTTGCGCAGTTGCCGATCCACCAGCTGTTCGGCTGGCTCGAACACAACCTGCAACTGATGAAATACCGCGGCGCCCACGGCGTCGTCCCGATGGTGGAAGGCCAGCGGCAGGCGCTGGAGCAGGCGCTTTTGCAACCCGTCCCCGACGGCATGTTGACCCTGTCCGAAGACATGGCGCTGCCCGACTACTACAAGCTGACGGATTTTCACCATCACCCGGGCGGTCTGCGCGAAGACCCGCTGGCCGGCATCGTCTATCGCACCAGCGCCGGGGCTGCGGGTGGAGTCGTGGGACGGGCCGGTCTGCATCGTCTATTCGCCAACCACGTCACCCGCGACCGAGGCTTCGACCGCGTGCTGGATATCGGCTGTGGATTCGGGCGCAGCACCCTGGCCTTCGCCGGAACCGGCAGCGACACTCGCGCCGTCGGGATCGACCTGTCCGCCGGCTGCCTTCGACTGGCCGCGCATCTCGGCGCGGAGATCGCCGGGAAGGACCGCGTCCGTTATCTGCAAGCGGATGGGGCCTCGGTGCCGCAGGAGGACGCCGGTTTTGACCTCGTGACCTCGACCATGCTGCTGCACGAGCTGTCCGCCGACGCCATCCGCGACATGACGGCCGAGGCATTCCGCCTGCTGCAACCCGGCGGAGAGGTGGCGCATCTGGACTTCCTTCCGCCCGACGACAACTTCCTGCGCGCGCTGTTCCTAGGCCATTCGGACCGCAATGCAGAACCCCACATGCGCGACCTCGCCGCGATTGACCTGCCCACCGAATTCCAGAAGGCGGGCTTCGCCGACATCTCGATCACGCCGTTCGACGAGACCGGCGGCGAGACCGGTGATGGCTGGCGTCTGCCTTGGGTGGTGATCCGCGCAAGGAAACCGCAATGAACGCCGCAACGCCGGTCCGGCGCGGCTTTGTTGATGTATCGGGCGGACAGATGCACTATCGCCACGCCGGGCCCTCAGGTACCGGGGCCGACCGCCCCCCGCTGATCGTGCTGCATCCCTCGCCCGGCTCCAGTCTGATGATGGCGCCATTCATCCGCGCCATGGCCTGTTACCTGTCGGTCTATGCCTTCGACACGCGCGGCAACGGCGATTCCGACCCGCTGCCCGGCAAACCGGCGATCCCCGATTTCGCGGCCGCAACATGGGAGGCGATCGACACCCTGGGCCTTGGCACCGTCAACCTCCTCGGGACCCACACCGGTGCCAGTATCGCCACCGAGGCCGCCAACCAGCACCCCGAGCGCGTGTCTGGCCTGATCATCGACAACATGGGGCTGTGGTCGGATAGTAAGAAGACCACCCATTTCGAGAAGAACTCGCCGAAGGTCGAGCCCGACGCGATGGGCAGCCAACTGAACTGGGCCTGGCACTATTGCCGCGACCAATACCTGTTCTCGCCTTGGTATGACCCGACGCAGGCAAACCGCCGCAACATCGACCTGCCCGAGCCGCAGGTCCTGCATGAATTCGTTGTTGAGGTGCTGAAAGCCTTAGGCACCTACCACATGTCCTATTCGGCCGCCGCAGTCTTCGACAAGCGCGCGGCGCTGGCAAAAGTCTCGGTTCGCACGCTGGTCAGTTCGAACCTGCGCGACCCTCTCATGGTCCACCTGGACGAGCTTCACACCTACGTACCTGGATCGGTTCGCGAGGTCGTGGGGGATCTGGAAACCGAGGACGGCGCCGAGGAGGCAGCCAAGTTATATGCGGCTTTCCTGAACGCCTGATACGGGTCCGTTGCATAAACTTGGTCGCCGATCTCGAAGTTTCCGAACTATCCCTTGCGGGTGACGCGGAAGGTTTCGATGCCAGTTAGGGCGGCGTTGGCACCGGCCAGGGTTCGGAACCCGCGGATGGGTCTCAACCGCTGCTTTAGCGCGGCATGGTCGCTGTCGATGCGGTTGTTGAAATACTTGCGTTCGACATGACGGATTGCACCGTATGGCCCCCGCCTTTTGTTGATTTCGCCGATGGCCTCGCCAGCCCGCCACCATTCCTATGACCCGCCGTCCAGACCTGCGTCCTCCAAATGCTCCCGGTCGGGCAAATCTGCAAGTGACTCAAGTCCGAACGCCACCAGGAACATCTCAGTCGTCACAAAAGTATAGGGGGCGCCGCGCCGGGGCGACCTTGGCCCGGTGCCGATCAACTCGCGCGCATGTAGCCGTCCGATCAGGTCGCGGCTGATCTCTTTGCCAAAGATGTCCTTGAGCCCGTCGCGGGTGATCGGCTGGTGGTAGGCGATGGCGGCCAGGACGGCGACGTCGAATTCGTTCAGGTCCTGCAGCTGATCCCCGACATCCGCCGCGGCGCGGATTGCCGGCGCGTAGGCGGGGCGCGTGCGGAACATCCAACCGTCGGCGACCTTGGCAATCTCGAACGCCCGCCCCTCCAGATCGGCGGTGAGGTCCTCAACTAGCAGGTCAACCGAGGCCCCCTGCCCCACCACACGGGCCAAATCCTCGCGCGGCACCGGTGAAGCCGAAGCAAAGAGCACCGCCTCGATCCGCCGCATCCATTCGCGCCACCGCAACTTCGGAGGCAGGTCAGGCAACTCACGGTCCAACTCCGGCTCGGAGCGATCCTTCGCCATCTCTACACCCCGTAGAGACGGAAGGTGTCCCGCCCGGTCAGTTCACGCACCGCACCGAGATCGACCAGCCGGTCGCAGAGCCGCCGCGCGGCGCGATCCGGCAGGGGCAGCGCGGCCGGCGCGACAGCATCGCGGGTCAGGAACATCTCGACCGCGTCGCCCGCCCCCTTGGCCCGAAGCTTTGGCGCGACCGCTTTTAAATGTGCAGCCCGACGTGCGAGGTCGGCGGCCTGCCGAACGGCCTCGATCACCGAGGAGATGAGTGCCCGATGACAGGCCAGCCGCAGCTCATCGCCGCGCTTGCGCCGGTCGGCGCGTTTCACGCCCGTGGCCATAAGTGGCAGGATAAAACTCCAACCCAGCGCCTGCGCCAATGCCGCGTCCGCGAGGATCAGCGCCGAGGTCTCCGCACGGGGCGCTTCGGCTAGCACCCTCTCCAGCACCATTGCGGCTCGGCTGACCGGTGCGCCCTGCCCTTCATCGAGCCACGCCGCAATCTGGCCCGGATCAAGTGTTGGCAAAGCCCGACCCAGCGCCTTGACCGATACCGACCGCGCCACCGCGCGCCGCCATGCCATGTAGATTTCGCCCGCCGGTCCGGGCAGATCACCCGGGCGCAACAGGTGGGCAGCGTCGCGCAGCTCCCCTGCCCTTTCCGGACGCCCGGAGACTACGACACAGGCCTCCGCTGCGCGTAGCGCAAGCCTCTCTCGCAACAAGGATTGGGGGACGTCCTCGTGGCCCAACACAACATGCAGGTGGTTCAGCGCAGCGCCCGATAAAAACGCCACATCTTCAAGGGTTTCAGCGCGCACGGAGGTTACCCAGGCGGGCATCCGGGGTAGCATCTCTGGGTCGCGAGTGTGGTCCGGGCGGGCAAATGTCATGCCTGAAGCCTACGCTACTGCGGCGCTTTGTGCCAGATAATAGCGCACAAACCGCCGCACAGTGTCGTTTGCTAATATGTCCAATAAGTTTGCATTATCAGACATCGAAAGTTAATCTCCGCGACATGTCAGAAAACACCGGGAAATCGCGCTCAGCGGCGCCAAATGGGTCTCCACTCCACGAGGACGACGAGAGAGAGCAGCCTGACGGGGCGGCCTTGTGTCCTCCTTCCGATGTGGCGGGTTCAGGCGCGCTCGACCGGCTGGTGGACACCGCGCGCGATTATGCCCGCGCTGCGGCATCTGAGAACACGCTGAAAGCCTACGCCAAGGACTGGGCGCATTTTGCCCGCTGGTGCCGGATGAAGGGCGCCGAGCCCCTGCCCCCCTCGCCCGAGATGATCGGGTTGTACCTCGCTGACCTCGCCTCCGGGACGGGCCCCTCTCCTGCCCTGTCGGTCAGCACGATTGACCGCCGACTGTCCGGGTTGGTCTGGAACTATGTGCAGCGCGGGTTCACCCTCGATCGCAAGACCCGCCATATCGCGACGGTGCTGGCCGGGATCAGGCGAAAGCATGCGCGCCCACCGGTCCAGAAGGCGGCAATCCTGGCCGAGGATATCCTCGCGATGGTCGCGACGCTACCCTATGACCTGCGTGGGCTGCGGGATCGCGCGATCCTTCTCCTTGGATACACCGGGGGTCTGCGCCGTTCCGAAATCGTATGTCTGGACGTGCATAAGGATGACACGCCGGACTCTGGCGGCTGGATCGAGATGTTCGACAAAGGCGCCCTGCTCACGCTGAATGCCAAGACCGGCTGGCGCGAGGTCGAGATTGGCCGTGGATCCAAAGATCAGACCTGCCCCGTGCATGCGCTTGAGCAATGGTTGAACTTCGCAAAGATCGACTTCGGCCCGATCTTTGTCGGCACATCGCGGGATGGCAAACGCGCCGCCGAGACGCGGCTGAACGACAAGCATGTCGCGCGGCTGATCAAACGCACGGTTCTGGACGCTGGCATCCGATCCGATCTGCCTGAGAAAGAACGTCTGGCGCTGTTCTCTGGCCACTCGCTGCGCGCCGGTCTTGCCAGTTCCGCCGAGGTCGACGAGCGCTATGTCCAGAAACAGCTTGGCCATGCCTCGGCCGAAATGACCCGCCGCTATCAGCGCCGACGGGATCGGTTCCGCGTGAACCTGACCAAGGCCGCGGGCCTGTGACGTGGATCAGGTGTCTTCGGACATCACGGCCGAAAGTGAGGCAACATGGCGAGAGAGATCGCTGCGGGAATGGAGGATATCCACGATGATGATCTCGTCCGATTGATCCAGAAAAACCAGGAAATGCTCCCCAGCCCTTATGAACCGCAGGTCTTCGACATCATCAACGAGAGCTGCGCAACTCCGACTATAGGCTTGGCCATTCAGGATACTTTCACAGCGGTTGAGCAATTCGGCCTCGTAAAGCTCTGCTTGGCGCAGCCCGAAAGTTTCGATCGTCCATCTGGCGATTTCAGTGAGGCTGGCCTCCGCACGACGGGTCAGCCGGAAGGATCGGCTCATGAACGCGCGCGCGCAGTCGCAAAGGCCCTACGAACCGCATCTTTGCCGCTGCCCTCAGCAAGATCCCCCGCCAGACCTTCGAGAAGCCCTTGGCGGATGCTCGTGATCTGCGCCTCTTCCTGCTCGAGCAGCCTCAGGCCAGCGCGCATGGCTTCACTCACATTCTGGTAGCGCCCGGACGCTACCAGTGCTTGCACCAGACGGTCTTGGGTTTCGGTCAGGACAACGTTGCGTGTCACCATGGGTCAGGTCTCCTTTATTGGCAATATATGCCAACGCCACTTATTGATCAATACGTCATGCCGCCTGCCCACTGAGCCTACCATAGAAGCTGCGCTCGAGATGCAGCTCCCCTGCCCCGGCTTTTTCGACCATGCCGCGCAGGTATCCACCCGGCGAGGACACCTCTCCCGCGCTGTGCTTTTCGAAGACAAGCGCAAACGCGGCCGTGGCCACCTGGGTGCCCATTCGGTCCTGCGCCACGTTCCAGGCATGTTCCGAGATCCCGATCATCGGCCTGAGTTGACCGGCAACCCGGTGCAGATCGCCCCAATCCTTTAGGAACCCGCCCATATTGCGCGCCCAGGATGCGAACTCCGGACAGGCCTGCATGATTGTCGGCAGGTCAAGCGCCGTCCGTTTCTTGCGCACCTCGGTCACCCAGTCTTCCAGCTCCCTGTCAACCCGCTCTTCGGCTGGACCTTTGGGCACCACACCCGCCGCTTCCTCTTTTTCAGAGGAATTACTAGATACAGGATTAAGTTGATTTGTAGTTAGTATATGAGGTTCAGAAATGACCTCCCTGGGGTTCATTTCTTGAGACTTCTTCATGGCTTGGACGTCTTTGTCATCAGTGTTTTCCACAGGTTCTGTCGCAACAGTCGCCTTGAGATAAGCCGCCTCGACCCGTTCCTGAAGCTCCTTGAACCACAACAGTAGTCGTTCCAACTGCTCAGAGCCGTCATGGCGACGTGGAAGCCGGTCCAGAAGCTCCTCAAAGAACCCCGTGAATTGCCTCCAGGGCCCACGCAGAGCGCTGCTGAGAGCTGCCTCGATCCGCGCACGGATCATCCGGCGCGCCACAGTGATCTGGCGCTTCAGGCGCTGGCAGAGCTCGCGCTCGGCCTGCAACTCGGTATGAAGCTCCTCGAACTCCTCAACACGGGCTGAAAGCGGCGACAGGTCGAAGCCATAAGCCTCGACGATGCGGCCCTCGGTGTCCCTGCGGCCCCACCGCTTGCCATTGGGACTATCCTGGAAGGAGATCACGCCGATCTCAGCAAGACGCCGCGCGTGGCGCTTGAGCGCGGAGAGCGAGAACCCCGTCTGCCCCATCAGATAAGCGTTCGACGCCCAGACGATCGGACGCTGCCCCTCTTCCCAGTCCTGGGCCTGGGTAAACGCCCCGAGCGTGTCGAGGAGCATCATGTCGCCGGCCTTCAAGCCGATATGTGCCCCCACGCGCTTGAGCGCGACAAATGCTCGTGTTTTGGGTACTGCTACCCGTTCACCGGCTTGGGCAAGTTGCTCAGCAACCCCAAGACCCGGTGTTGGCTTGCGCCAACCTGTATGTTTCATGCCTGTATCTCACCTCCAGTTATGTGGAGGCAAAAGAAAGCCGTTCGCTCAGAAGCGTTCGTCGTTGACAGTGATTTCTGGGAGACCTATCTTGAAGGCGACCAAACCATTAAGATCAGCTCTCAGGCCACACCGCTTGGGGGCTTTTCTTTTGCCTTTACTTCACTTTTTGTCCCTCTTTGCTCGTCGCCTCATCTTTGTTGAGAATATTCCGCTGACATTGTCGTCAGTCGGTGTCCTTTTCCGAGCCTTCGGCGCTCAAGTAGTCGGCGACTAGATCTCCGAGCTTCTCAAGACGCTCTTGGTCAATCGGCATACCTGCAACCTTGATGGATAAGTTGCCACCGATTGAAGTCGCCGAAAGATTGCGGTTGCCCACCTTGCGTTTGACCGTGAGCTTACGGGGCTTTGCCTTTGGTTTGGGCTTAGGTTTGCTCACCCTTTCCAAGCTCGCTAAGGCTGCTTGCAAGTCGCGAAAACTCATGTCGTAGACATTCTTGAACGCGTTCAAGATTTCATCCTGCGCGGCGAACACAGACCTTGCCCGCGAGACTAAGCTCTCATGCACGCCAATTTTCTTTGCGAAGGCCACAGCTGTCAGCTTTGCTTCGCCAGAAGCAAAGGTTTCATACATTTCACCAATCGAAACCAGCCGCTCAAATGGGCTAAGATTCTCGCGCTCCTCATTCTCGCGGAACCGCAGAAACAACATCTCAAACTTGCTGTTCTCGGCGTCTCGCGCGACAGGCGAAGCTAGGATTGCACGAAGAGGTAAACCCAGCTCCGACGCGGCAGCCAGTCGGCGGCGTCCTGTAAGCATCACAAATGGAACGCCAGAGACGTTCGACGGCTCCAACGGATCCGGCTGCCAATCCGGATCCTTGGGCCACACCAGAATGGGGGTGTCCTGCCCATTCGACGCAATGCTGCTTACCAGAGACCTGAATGCTTCCTGAGACATCCAGTCTTGACGGCGGTCAGTCCCCATCGGATCTGAGATCTGGTCTGGCGACAGACTTATCTCGTGGCGGCCTTTTAGGATATCCGAACAAAGCTCGGCTCTGCTTCGCTCCACTGCGGCTTGCGACTGTGCAAGCGCCCCTGATTTCCAAGCGCTGCCGGCCCCCTTGAAAGGAGTGGAGACAGCATCACTCGGTTCTGCCCGGCCTTCGGGACCCGGCGTGCGCTCCATGGATGCTTCAGGGTTGGTAGCCTTGCTGACCAACGACCTAGGAATACTGCGTTTCATGCCTCGCCCTCGCCGTCATCTTCATAGAATTCGTCCATCCATGTATCAGCGTAGCCGCGTTCTAGTCCTGGCCAGAGCCGCGATACTATGGCGTCATTCACGGCATCGGCATTCGTGATGAACCGGTTGATCCCCTTGCGCTTTCCCGGCGTGTCCGGCTCATACTCGTATACGGACTGATAGACGTCTGACGCATTCGAGATCGCGTCGGAACGCAGATAAAAAACTGGCAGAATTTCCGTGGGGCAATGTTCCAGCAGGTTTCCGATGTGGTTGAGATCCTGCGCATTGGATCGTTGAACGATCGTAGGCAACAGCATGTTTGCACCGGTTCCGATTTCGATTCGTTCATGGGCCAGAATGTGCTGAAGCATCCCCAGCAGGCCGGTCACAAAGGTCGACAGCGTTGCGATGTCGAACCCCTTCATGGTTTGCGGGATGACCAGCGAAGTCGAAGCAATCACGTTATTCAGCTGAAAAAGTGTTAACGCAGGTTGATAGTCGATAATGATTACGTCGAGGGTCTCGGACAGCGCAGCATCCAGCCGCTGCTGATCGACCTTGCCCTCGATTACCAATTCGTTGGGCAGCGTCTTTGGCGGGTGGCCGGCCTTCCACCGATCAATGGCATCGCGCAGGTAGCGATAGAAGCTCTTTCCGGCGGGGGCCTCGCGCACAAGGCGCGCAATCTGGATCTCACCCTCAGACGTTTCGCCATGAGCCGGCAGCAGACGCAGCCCCGGCCACGAGGTCTTGAGAAAGAAACTGTCGAGCGTCTGCGCATCGTGATCGGTGTATGGCGCATCTTCCGACTGGAAGAGGCCGGCAAAGTCCACCATAGAAGCGGTGTTTTCGTCGGGCATCTGTGGAAGTCCTTCCCCCCCGACAAAGTAGAGAGTTATCGTGCTTTGCGGGTCTGCGTCCATGACACCAACGCGCATCCCGTAATGCAAACTGAGATACTGCGCAAAATGCGCTGCGCTCAGGCTTTTGGCGGTGCCGCCTTTCTGGCTGGCAAACGAGATGACGGGTAAGGGGGCGTCGGTCTTGCGCCAGGCTAGGTAGTCGTAGGGCCGCTTTGCCGAGGCCGCCAGAAGGGCCCGCATATGCATCAATTCGGAAAGCGTGAAAACGCGCTCTCTTCCAACATATTCGCCCGCAGGAAAGTCGTCGCTCGAATTGGCGAACTTGGTGAGATACTGAATACTAACGTTCAGAAACCTTGCGCACTGGCGCATTGACCACGTGCGTTTGATGCGCTGACGCAAGGTGAGTTCCTTGTTCACTGCCACCATCGTGCGCTCAAGCCCACGTGACAGGTCCGTCAAAAACTGTTCTAGACTACCGCTCATTCCTAAGCCCTGACTTCGGTTGGGTCCGAGTTCGACTCGATTCTGTTTCGATGGTAGCACGGTTTTGGAGGAAAGATAAAGATACCACGCGCCTACAGGTTTCAGGCGCTTATTTAGAAGCTCCGCGACCCCAAAAGCTCCAATCTTGAACGCGTTCAAGATTGGAGCTTTGATGGGCCAATCCGCAGGGAGACGACCAGCCTTAGCCATCAAGCGGCGTCTTTGGAATCCCAGGGGATAACCGCCTGCGGGGACAGATCGGCCTGGTTCGCGGCCTTGCCGAGGTTGGCGTTGAAACCGTGGTCGCGGATGGTCAGCATGTAGTAGACGGCGCCGGTCTCCTTGTTCTGCTTCTTCCAGATGCAGCCGCATTCGACCAGCTTGCCGCGTGGGGAGCGGCCGAGGACGCGGTGCGTGGGGGCCATCGGGTTCGCGCTTGCGACAGGTTCGACCGTGATGTCGAGGGCGAAGGTCAGGGTCGAGATAGAGCCGACGCCCTTGGCGGTTTAGATGTCGGCGCAAGTGAATTTGATGCAGTTTGTGGTCATTGCTCTTCTCCTTGTTTGCGTTGCAATGATGGTCACCTTGCAGCTGGCCAAGGCCCAATCGCACCGAAGGCGGAGCGGAGAGGGGCAGGCGTCGGTCTTTTTGCCTCGCTAGGAATGACCCGCAGGGTCAGGGAAAAAGATCCGGGACAACCTTTGTGGACGGGACGACAGATGCGATCAGCATGTCATGCAATTCAGACAAAGGGAGAAGTGCGGTGGCCGCGAAGGAAACTGGGGGAACAGCTGAGAGAGATGTCGAGTGGCCTTGGCTCCTTTCTAAACTCATCGAAGATAAGACAAAGCCCCGACGTCAAAGTCGCATCCCCTAGGATCACTGACGCGTCCATTGTGGTCGCTGAAGCGCCCTCGATGCGGATGAGTGCTCGAGGTGAACAGAGCGTGAAACGAAAGGTCGGGTCGTCACTAGACACCGCAACCATCCAATCGCCCGAAATGACAGCCCGGCTGGCTGGTTCGGTCAGAAAATGCGACAGGACATTTGGCCAAGGGCCGCCGCTGCCAACGGGCAGGGCATACCGCCTAGCTTTGGCAGCCGACGCCGGCTTGCCCTTCCAGTGCTCATGCTATACGTCATTGACACATATGTCGCCGAAACCTATATGGAACTGACGATGACGCGATTGCAGACAGTGGTCGAACTGCCCGAATTCCAAAGGCGCGCAAAGGCAATCATGTCGGACCGGGAGCGCGAGGCTGCGATCGACTTCATTGCAGCCAATCCGGAAGCTGGCGTCTCTCTTGGCGGCGGACTTCGGAAGGTCCGCATCCCGAGAGAGGGAGGTGGAAAGAGTGGCGGGTTCAGGACGGTGTATGTCTTTGGCGGGACCCGTATGCCGATCTTTCTGATCACGGTCTTCGCCAAGAATGAGAAAGCCAACCTGTCGAAGTTTGAGCAAGCCGCGGCGGTAGAGATGAGCAAAGCGCTTGTCGCGAAATATGGAGACGCTACATGACTGCATTCGAATCCGTATCCAAGGGCCTGGAAGAGGCGCTGGCCTTCGCGAGTGGCGATTTGGCAGGCGCGAAGGTACATGAAGTGACCGTTGCTGAGGTCGACGTCGCCGAAGTCCGGCAGCGAACCGGTCTGTCCCAGGCAGAATTCGCGAAGAGCATAGGCGTCGCGAAAGGCACACTGCTGAATTGGGAACATGGGCGCCGCCACCCGACGGGTCCCGCACAAGTTCTTCTCGCCCTCATCGACAAGAAACCTTCCGTGGTCCAGGATTTGCTGCGCGGCGCGTGAACCGGGGCCTACGCCCCAATCCTTTTGATGCGGATTCCGAGCTTGCGAGCCTTGTCGACGATGCTCTCGGTGATGCCCGAACGAGGTGTCGCGATAAAACCCTGCGGCATGTTTCTCGAGTATCGTGTCGTTGCGCTTGGAGGCGGCGGCCTTGCCGTGGCTCTTTCACTCGGGCTGGGGCAGGGGGCTATGATCGGTCTCGCCAGGACTCGGTGGCGCGCCATGAAGTGCGATGGCTTTGTCAGGTTGCTGACGCCGCATCGGCGGGGTAGTTCTTTGTTATGCTGAACACCAAAGATTTGTCCCGGATCAAAGGCTTCCGGTTTCCACGGAGCGTGATTGGTTACGCCGTCCGGGCCTACCACCGCTTCGCTCTGAGCCTGCGCGACGTCGAAGACCTGTTGGCTGAACGCGGGGTTACAGTGTCGTACGAAACGATCCGGGATTGGGTGAGCCGGTTCGGGCACCAGTTTGCCGCAAAAATCCGCCGTGACCGTTTAGCGCCGGCAGATAAATGGCATCTCGATGAAGTCGTTATCCAAATCAAGGGACGAAGCCACTGGCTTTAGCGGGCCGTCGACGCCAAGGGCGACGTGCTCGAAATCCTGATCCAGTCCCGACGCAACAAGGCCGCGGCCCGCCGATTTCTCCGCAAACTGATGAAACGTTGGGGCCAACCCCGTGTGCTGGTGACGGACAAGCTGCGCTCTTACGGTGCAGCCAAGGCAGAAATCGCCCCCGGGATCGAGCACCGCCAGCACAAGGGTTTGAACAACCGAAGCGAGGCCTCCCACCGGCATACACGAAGACGCGAGAAGATCATGGGTCGGTTTAAATCCCCGCGCCAAGCACAGCAGTTTCTATCCGTGCATGATCAGGCCACCAGTCTGTTTCGCCCGAAGCGCCACCGCCTGTCCGCAGAATCTTACCGCCACGCTAGGAACGACGCACTCTCGCTTTGGACCGGTTATTCCAACGAATTGACTGCGTGATCTTCGCCGTCACCAATAAACTCAGCCTGACATCAGCAACCTGACAAAGCCCATTCTGTTGTTCCTGCTGCCCGCTTTTCCCTACCCGCAGCGCCCGGTGCCGCCGATCTGGCCGGTGCGCGCGCGTCGTCATGTCATCGAGCGTTTGGATTGCAGCATCGAGGTTGAGCGCCTACCGCTGCGCTATTGGGGCGGTGATCTGAAGCCACTGATCCGGCGTCTCGCGCCGCATCTGCGTCAGATCATCGAGGTACAGGGTGAAACCCGTCGCGAAACCTCCGTATTTGCCCCTGGCATGCTCAAGGAGGCCTCAAGAGCACCCGAGCCAGTCGAAGCGGAGCAAGATACCCCAGTGCGCAATTCTGAGCCCCCTGTGGTGCCTCAGCGATCAGACAAGCCGAAGGCCAAGGCACCGGTAAAGCGGCGGAGCCCTTCAGCGCAAAAAACGAAGGGCCCTAAACTGCCGCCCAAGGCAAAGCCGGTGCAGGCGGCGGAGTAAATGCAGCGTCCATGGTGACCCTATAGTGCTCAGTATGGAAGACTATCAATTCGCCGTCTTGGATCGAAGATATCTAGCGCCAACCTAGACGCTTTGGCTGAAATGCGAGCTGTTGGGTCGTTTTCAAGGCTTTGGTTTACGGTGAATGTGCAAGCACCGTCACCACTATATCCTTGCTCATCGTATATCACTTGGAGGGACGTCGAAGGACCGTCTGTCGAGCCAGACCAAGTGGGCTTTTCTGATGTTTCATAATAGACGAAATCACCGTAGTTTTGTATCTCCAAAGCACTTTCGTCTCGTTCCCAAGCCACCCTATTTTTGCACGATTGGCGAAAGTCCGCCTCCGCTAGAAGTACCCCTTCGTAGTTGATTGGACCGATCTGAATACCCCACCGTCCCGCTTGATCCACGGTTTCTACAAACAGCATTTGATCAGATGGCGTCTCCAGCATCGACGCCATCAATGAAGGTGAAAGATGTACGCCATCTTCAAAATTTTTGTTCTGAACGAGTTGGCGAATAGTTATGGAAATCGTTCGGAGCGCAATTGCATAAGCAAAATTAATATCCTCTTCGGTGTAGCGTCCGGGTATAATATCAAGAGATGGAGCGTGAAAACCTAACTGCGCCGCTGGATGCATGATCCGCCATTTTCCATTTATCCCGTCACCAAAATAGCTACCAGACATAAAAAGTAGACTGCAGGCACTTTCACAGTTTGCACCCATTTCCAATTTGGTCCCAACAAGTTCAGATCGAAAAAAATCCGCTAGTTTGAGCGCTTCTATTAGAGAGCCCCCTGGACTGTTTAGGCAAACAACTGCATTCGACCAATTGGGAGTATCACGATTTTGTTTTACTTCCAGCCTATTAAAGGAAGATTTTAGAACTGGGATCATCCGATCAGCGTCGCCCGTTTGGAATTTACCGGAAATTCGATGCGTGCAGGGGCGCATTGGATCTGGAAAACTGTAAGCGGGTTGTTGATAGCCCTGCAGTCCAAAGAATTCTAACTGCGCGGAACGGACTGGCGAAGCGAATAAAAGTGTTAGCAAAAGAGTAAAACGAACCATAATAACTCCTGTTTAGGCTTGGCGGACGCTCCCCCAAATGGCCTGCCGCTTACCGCAAGGTCACCGGATTTTGTCGCCAGATCAAGTTACTTGCACTTCAAGTTCGCTCTACGGTGTCCTTCGGTGAAGGTTCTGTGATCTGCCTTCACTGGCTTTGTCAGGTTGCTGACGCCGCATCGGCGGGGTAGGTCTTTGTCATGCTGAACACCAAAGATTTGTCCCGGATCAAAGGCTTCCGGTTTCCACGGAGCGTGATTGGTTACGCCGTCTGGGTCTACCACCGCTTCGCTCTGAGCCTGCGCGACGTCGAAGACCTGTTGGCTGAACGCGGGGTTGCAGTGTCGTACGAAACGATCCGGGATTGGGTGAGCCGGTTCGGGCACCAGTTTGCCGCAAAGATTCGCCGTGACCGTTCAGCGCCGGCAGATAAATGGCATCTCGATGAAGTCGTTATCCAAATCAAGGGACGAAGCCACTGGCTTTGGCGGGCGGTCGACGCCAAGGGCGACGTGCTCGAAATCCTGATCCAGTCCCGACGCAACAAGGCCGCGGCCCGCCGATTTCTCCGCAAACTGATGAAACGTTGGGGCCAACCCCGTGTGCTGGTGACGGACAAGCTGCGCTCTTACGGTGCAGCCAAGGCAGAAATCGCCCCCGGAATCGAGCACCGTCAGCACAAGGGTTTGAACAACCGAAGCGAGGCCTCCCACCGGCATACACGAAGACGCGAGAAGATCATGGGTCGGTTTAAATCCCCGCGCCAAGCACAGCAGTTTCTATCCGTGCATGATCAGGCCACCAGTCTGTTTCGCCCGAAGCGCCACCGCCTGTCCGCAGAATCTTACCGCCACGCTAGGAACGACGCACTCTCGCTGTGGACCGGTTATTCCAACGAATTGACTGCGTGACCTTCGCCGTCACCAATAAACTCAGCCTGACATCAGCAACCTGACAAAGCCGCAGGACGCGCAGACCCATTCTTGTGCGCGGAGGAAGTTACCATCAATTTCACTCACCTCTTGCGCTTCGTTGGACGCCATCGCTCGCTCCTCGGAGAGGCTGCCCAAAAAACATCATTAAATCGCCCATTTGTTCTCAAAAAGTGGGTACAAAAAATGGGGATGGTAATGGTTGCCGTCAGCGATCAGATTACTGTTAAATCTTTGGGGGAATCTACTTGAGTACTTGGCCTATTTTTCAGAAGGATATAGTTCAAGTCCTCTCCGTTTTCCTTTCGAACACACTTCCGGCGATAGGAGGTGATCGTTGGTGGACGTTTTACGTCTTAGATCAACTTAATCCCTATCAGGCTCATCGCCTTCAGAAAGCGCGGAAGCAGTCGCTCGGGCAATTGGACCTTGCGGCGCTTATTCGGGTGGCTTTGGCCAGTTGCGAGGAGATGATTGTCAAGAAATGCGTCACACGGGAGTTTCAGGATCTTCTGGCAGCGATGAAGGCTATACGGAACAGGCACGCACATTCCCCAGCCGATGGCATCCCAGTTTCAATTGAGGCGCGTGACATTGAAATTAGTGCTGATTTTGTTGCGTGCATCGATAACTCTTCAATCCTACCCGACCGGCTTCGAGCTGCAGCGAAGCAACTCGTCGATCAGGCATCCATGTTGAAGCCCGCAAAGGCTGCAAAACCATCTGGAAAAAGCCCGCTTGCCGTGCTGCGCCATCCGGAACCACTGTTGCCGGAAAATACCCTTCAGAACAAGACGTACATCGGAATGGATTTTGGCACTTCTACTACCGTTCTGAGTGCAGTTTCACTAAAGGACGGAGCAGAACAGGTGGATGCTCTCATCATCGAGCAACCTGACCAGTATGGTGTGATGACGCGGAACCACTTGGTTAATACGGTCATCGCCTACGTCAACGAACGGCTGGTATTCGGGCGCGAAGCATTCCGCCAAAGATCTTTTCTCCACGAAGGACGCAATGTCTTTTCTTCGTTCAAAATGCGTCTAGGCATCGATCTTGGTCCAACTTACCCAGAGACGGCCCTGCGCGGTGGTGTGCTCAAGTCCGGGCACAAGATCGAGTCTGCCCAAGACGCCGCGGCAATGTTCTTCCGCTTCATCAAGAGAGGCGTGCAAACCGCGCTGGAAACCGCAAAATTGCCGAAAACGCCCGAGTGGTGTGTGTCTGTGCCCGCCTCATTTGAGGCAAACCAGCGCAAGGATCTGGAGACAGCTTTGCGAGCCGCGGGTATCGTTACCACTTCGGTCGCTCTTATAGATGAACCGAACGCCGCTTTTCTCTCCTACCTCTTCGAGACATCGCGAGGGTTGAACAGTAGTGAGCTTCTCGAAGTACTGCGCGAACGCCCTATCAACGTGCTGGTCTACGATTTTGGTGCCGGCACCTGCGACATTTCCGTGCTTCGTCTGGAGAGCCGTGCAGAGGGGATCGAGTCTCGAAACTTGGCGGTGTCGCGGTTTACTGCTCTAGGCGGCGACGATATCGATCTCGCTCTTGCGCGTCAGGTGCTGCTGCCGCAACTCATCGAATCGTCCGCTCCTGTGCAACCGTCTCAACGGGATATCGAAGAGCGGATCCTGCCAAGGCTTCAGCCCACAGCAGAGCTACTGAAGATCCGACTTCTTGAGCACGCACGCGACAAGGGCATCGAGACGACCGACGGGCTGCGAGAGGCCAGTGACCTGCGGGTGACTGCTCTGGATATTGAAAGCTTCAAGATAGGAGCCGATGAGTTCCATCTGCCGAAACCCGGTGCCACGCTCATTGACCTTGCCACTGCGCTCGAGCCATTCACCCGATTTCCAGTGCCAGCGGACGATCGCACTGCACATGTTTTTACCCCGGTCCAGGATGCTCTGGAAAAGTCTGGACTTACTGCGGACGATCTAGACGGCGTTCTCTTCATAGGTGGCAGCAGTGAAAACACTATCGTCCGCCATACTGTGATGAAGGCGCTTGGGGGGACAGTCGAAGCGATCGTGCCAAAGGATCTTCGAAGCCATGTCTCAAAGGGTGCGGCTCTGCATTCATACTGGTACAATGGTTGTGGCTTTGACTTCATACAACCGATAACTTCTGAACCGATCCTCGCGTTGGTCCGAGGTGGCGCGTTTGAAACGATCCTTCCGGCATCCACTCCGCTGCCAAGCCAAGTGACTATAAGTGATGAACTTATCGTGGAAGACGAGGGGCAGAAACGCATCGAGATACCGATCTGTGTCTCAACAGCAGATAAGCTGCTTGGCGTAATCGTGATCGATTCGCCAGACCGGGAGGGCTTTCAGCGTGGCACCAGAATTTCACTTTCCGCCAGCATTTCGCGTGACAAGCTGCTCGTGGTTGAGGCGAGGATCGGAGATCGCGTCGCAAAAACGGCCATGCTCAACCCGATGGCCAACCGACCCGTATCGGAAACCGAGGCAAGACTGCTAAAGGCGAAACAGGCTTTCAACGAAGTGCTTTTGAAATACGGCCCGCGCCCGCCGGCGGCAAAAGTAATTGCTTATGCGAACGCCGCCGAATCTGCAGGCGATCATCAACTTGCCGCTGAACTGTTTCAGAAAGCTGAGCAGCTTGATCTGACGCGCAACTTTGCTGTGTCTATCACTTATAACTATGCTCGCGCTGGAAAACATCAACTAAAGGAACTGTGGGCGCGGAAGGCCTACGAGAGAGAGCCCTCGGCTGCTGCGGCCTACAATTTGGCCATCAATGTTGAAGGTTCGGACGAGAAGGAAGCATTATTCCGCGAAGCGCTTCGCTATGAGCCGGGCTACCACTCCGCTACCCTCGCTCTTGGGCGGATATTGTTGAGGAAAGGGGATCCAGAAGGGACTGAACTCCTAGAGCGATCCGCTAAGAAGCTCAGCCAGCAGCTGAGCACACACAATATTGATGAGGGCGGATGCCGCGTGCTGGCAAGTGTATCACGCGAACTTGGCCAGACGGATGTTGCTCAGGAAGCTGAAGCTCGTGCAAAGACGCTTTCACCCAAGCAGCAGACATCCGCGGCGTATTCCGAAAATAACCTCGCCGCTCGATCCAGAGCCGCGATAGAAGAAGCGTGAACGATGGGCTGGTATGTTCCCTTTTCAAGCCTGAGCCAAACGCAAGAATCGATCATCAAAGAGATCACACGCGGTATCGAACAAGATAACCATTTCATTTGCGGTTTTGCAGGGAGCGGGAAATCTGTACTTCTAACACACGTTCTGGAACGCCTTGTCGCGGACCATCAGGGATCACGTTTTGTATTTCTGAGCTTTACCCATGCGCTTGTTGGAATGGCCAAGATAGCACTGCTGGGTTCCGGGCTGGACGAGGGGACGGCGCAACGTATCGAATTTTCGACGGTACATCGTTTTATTTACGGGAAGGGGGAGGCGGATTTCGTCTTTGTCGATGAAGCTCAAGACCTGGAAGCAGATTGGCTGGATAGGATAAAAAGAAAATCGCGTTACGTCGTTCTCGCTGGAGACTACGAACAATCGATCTATGATGAGGGTGCCACGCGGGCCGAAATGAATGAGCGTTTCAAACCAAAGGTACACGAGCTCCGAGAAGTATTCCGTCTAACTCCGTCTCTCATGAAGACTGCTATCGCCATTAATCCTTCTGCGAGCAACATTGTCGAAGCAGATCCTGTTAACTCAGTAGATGCCGATATCAGAGACGTGGAATTCGACAGCTTGGAAAACGAAGTTGAATGGGTTTTGAACGAGGCACGGACACGGGCCCGCTCAAGTTACCCTTCGGCACTGCTTTTCCACCATCATCACGATTTAAGGCTCTTCTACGAAACAGTTTTCCATGTGCGCTCAATCAGCTTGCCGAGTGAACACCCGCGCGATCTGACGGAACGATACATCAACATGAACGATGCAATGCAAGCCGCAGGTATCCCTTTGAGCTACTATGGCAATAAGGTGGGCACGCTAATCCATGGAGAAAAAGGTCCCCATGTCTATCTGATGACGATACACAGCGCCAAAGGGCTCGATTTTCGGAATGTATTTCTGCCTGGCTTGAACCGCGGGCCTAACAGTGCCCTTTCTCCATCGGAGCCTTTTAAGCGCCTAGTATCATTCGTTGGCGTAACCAGAAGTTTTGAGAACTTGTTCTTGTCGCACTCGCAGGGCGCGATGGAAACGCCATTTGACAATTTGCCAGAAGACGTCGTGAAAAGGTGGAAGCCGCGCCGCCCGACCAATGTAGACGACGAGCTGTTTTTTTGACCGGGAGCCAAAAAATGAATAGGCACATCGTTGTCATCACTTTCCTTGAATTGCTGAACTGGAACAGTAAGGGTTTGCTTCGCGTTGCGTCGCAACGCCTAGTATGGTGCCACGTCGACGGCGCCGCTGCAGCTTTTCAATCGTCTCTGCAGTTCGCACCTGATCTCGAGCCTGCGGACGACGCTTTTCTCATCGCCAATGTCGAAACGCCGCCGCGCGACTCGGGAAACGGCACACTTTTGCTTCCCTTGGACGGAACTAAGTTCGAGGTGCTGTCAGAGCGCAGTTCTCGGCTCCTTTCGCCCGCCGCAAAGCGAATGAATGCTAATCTTGAACTTGCAATAGAAAGTATCCAAGACGCATGGGTAAGCTGGAAAAAGCGCTACAACAGCGAGAGCGCAGACCAGCAGTCACGCCGCATCTGGGCTTGGGCTTGGGCAAATCCTTGGCCATCTGATCCGCAAAGCCCGCAAGAGCAACTTCTTAGAAATTCGAAAAAGTGCATCGCTGAAATGTCACGGCTACTCGCAGAGAAACCTGACCTACGAGAAAAAATTGCCGGAACTTCTGCTGAAGCGTGGATGCATATGGCCCTTGCAGCAGAGCAGGGGGAACTTCTTGCATCGGAAGATGATGCGGAATGGCGTCGAGCGACCAGAGCTTACATTACATCTTGTGCGCGGACCGGGCAGTTGAACGCAGCTTTTTTCCAAAACGCTGACACCATCTTTTCTAATGCCTTTGATGCACTTCCTCTCGACCGCGTCGAGATGGTAGAATTAGTGGCCACGGCGATCGGTGAGCATCATGCGCTGCGTTTGAATACCGGGCAAGAACCCGATCTTGAAGCACTAGTTTCGGATCTTCGTATTCTGTCAGATCTTGCCGCCAAGGACGGGCCTGACAGGCAGAAATTAATAATATCCACAGCACTTTTGACTCTCGGAGGATTGTTGCCCGGTACTGCCGTAGGCGCACTTATGGTTAAGACTGATCTCCAGGCTGGGTGGGGAACTACACTACTTCAAGGCAACAAAGAACAAGAAATAGCCGAGGATGGAATGCAAACAGTTTCACCTGGAAATTCTGCTGTTACGTTGCCCCATTCGATCGCTGTGAGCGAGGCCATTGATAACGAAAGTGGGCCTTCTGGCGCGAAACCTGAAGCAGTTGCAGTTGCAGTTGATCGCGAGACAGAACCGCAGCCAAGCATGGTTTCCGCGACAGTTGCGCCCTTGGAAAGTAAAGCGGAGGATGATGGGCACGCAGCATCAACGAAAAAGAGCAGGCCCAAACCGGGCACGAAGCCCAGAAACAAGAAAAAGCAGACATCCACTAGTAGCGAAGACGCTCCGCCACCTAACCAAGGCAAACTCTCTTTGTGAATGAGGGACCAACGGGGGGCGGTCAGAGCTTAAATGTGTCGTCGCGAAACGGGACACGCACTTGATCAATCAGCAGGTTAGAGGTGGTCGCGGGATTTCGGACCGAGATATGCGCGAAAGTTGGTGATGCCCTGAGGGGCGACATATCATGGCGGTGTCGAAGCGCCGTCAATTCTCAACCGAGAAAGGGATATGCCACATGCAAGAGAATACCATCACCCAGCTATCTGATCCATCCGGGATTTCGCCGGACCCGCTGACCGACCTCATCCGGGACGGCGCGCGCAAGCTGATCGAGCAGGCGATTGAGGCGGAACTGTCCACGCTGCTTGGCGCCTTTGCCGATCACAAGCTTGAGGATGGTCGCGCAAGACTGGTTCGTCATGGGCACCTGCCCGAGCGTGAGATTTTGACCGGTGTCGGGCCTGTTGCCGTGACGGTGCCGCGTGTGCGGGACCGCAAGCCGGGCACGGACAAGATCGCGTTCACGCCCAGCATCCTGCCGCGGTATCTGCGCAAGGCAAAGTCGGTCGAAGAGCTGCTGCCCTGGCTTTACCTGAAGGGCGTGTCCACCGGCGATTTCAGTGAGGCGCTTGCCGCCCTGCTGGGGCCACACGCCAAGGGCCTCTCGGCCACTACGATCACGCGGCTGAAAGCGGACTGGTGGTCCGAGTACGAGGCCTGGGAAAAGCGTGACCTCGGCACCCGGCGGTTTCTCTACATCTGGGCCGACGGCGTCTATTTCAAGCCGCGAAGGGCCGAGGAAAAACAATGCGTTTTGGTGATCGTGGGTGCGGATGAATACGGCCGCAAGGAGCTGCTGGCCATGACCGACGGCTTCCGCGAAAGCACTCAGAGTTGGCGCGAGGTTCTGCTCGATCTCAAACGCCGCGGACTGAAGCAGGATCCCAAGCTCGCCATAGGCGACGGCGCCCTGGGGTTCTGGGCGGCACTGCGCGAGGTCTTCCCCTCGACACAGGAGCAGCGGTGCTGGCTCCACAAAACCATGAACGTGCTCAACGCGCTGCCGAAATCGGTGCAAGCCAAGGCCAAGGCGCACCTGCACGACATCTGGCAGGCCGAAACCCGAGCCGCGGCGTCGGCCGCCTTCGACTTCTTCGTCGATGCCTACGGCGTGAAATGGGACAAGGCAGTCGCCAAGTTGGTCAAGGATCGGGATGCACTACTGACCTTCTACGACTACCCGGCCGAACACTGGAAACACATCCGGACGTCAAATCCGATCGAGAGCACGTTCGCCACCGTCAGACACAGGACGAAACGCACCAAGGGCTGCCTCAGCCGCAAGACTGGGCTCGCCATGGCTTTCCGGCTGATGATGTCTGCTCAGACGAAATGGCGAAAACTCGACGGGCGGAATCGCCTCCCGGAGGTCATCAGCGGGGTTGAGTTCCGCGACGGCGTCCGCCAACTTCAAAACGCCGCCTGATCACGCGTCACCAACTTCTGCGCATATCTCTTCGGACCAGGTGCTAAGCTGTAGCGCCTGAGGAAGAACGCACAGAAATGACCAAACGGAAACTCTATTCGGCAGAGTTCAAGGCGAAGGAGGCTCTGGAAGCCATCCGGGAGGAGCTGACGACAGCCGAACTTGCCAAGAAGTATGGCATCCACCCCACGATGATCAGCGGCTGGAAGAGGACTGTGATCGAGAACATGGCCGCAGCCTTCAATGGCCAGGCGACCGCGGAGCCGACGATATCGGCGGCAGAGGTCGAAAAGCTACACGTCCCACTGTCCGACAGCACATGCCTGCATGTGCGACAGGAAAGATCGGGCAGTTGGTCGTGGAACGGGATTTTTTGTCGGAAGCCTCCAGTTTCGTCCTCGGCGCTGGAGGCAAAAAGCGGTGAAGAAAGACCATCCTGATCTCAGCGTCCGGCGGCAATGCAGCCTGCTGACACTGGCACGCTCAAGCCTCTACTACCAGCCGCGCGGTGAAAGCGCCGAGAACCTGAAGTTTATGGAAATTATCGATCGGCAGTTCTTGGAGACGCCGTGGTATGGGTCCCGGCAAATGGCCCGGCACTTGGCTCGCGCGGGACATAAATGCGGGCGGCATCGTGTGCGGCGGCTGATGAAGCTCATGCGGTTGGTGCCGATCTACCAGGAACCGAAGACCAGCAAGAAGCACCCGGAGCACAAGATATATCCATATCTTCTGAAGGACTTGCCAATCACCCGGCCCAACCAGGTCTGGTGTGCTGACATCAGCTACATTCCCATGCGCCGTGGTTTTCTTTATCTCGTGGCCGTCATGGACTGGCATAGCCGGAAGGTGCTGAGCTGGCGGCTCTCGAACAGCATGGACGCGAGGTTTTGCGTTGAGGCTTTGAAAGAAGCGCTGGCCGGATACGGTGTCCCCGAGATATTCAACACCGATCAAGGTTCGCAATTCACCAGCACCGATTTCACCGAGGTGTTGCGCGATGCGAAGGTCAAAATCTCGATGGATGGTCGGGGGCGCTGGATCGACAACCGGATGATCGAACGGCTATGGCGATCCCTCAAATACGAATGCGTCTACTTGAACGCCTTCGAAACCGGTTCCGAAGCCCGCAACGGGATCGGTGACTGGATCACCTATTACAACGAAAGACGCCCGCACTCATCACATGGGCTCCTGACGCCGGACGAGGCCTATGGTAGACGATCTCCGGACCTGAAGGCCGCCGCCTGAAATGAAACCAATGCTATAGCTTAGCAAGGCGGCAAACTGGTCGAAAATCCGGGACCACCTCTGTCTGGCACCTAGACGAAGTCGTCGTGAAGATCGCGGGCCGATCTTACTGGCTGTGGCGTGCCGTCGACCAACACGGCGTTGTTCGTGAGGAGATCCTGCAATCGAGACGAGACAAGCGCGCGGCGAAGCGGCTTTTGGTCAAGCTGATAAAGCGCTGGGGCGTCGTTCCCAAAAGGATAATTACGGACAAACTGCGATCCTACGGCGCCGCCAAGCGCGAGGTCGCGCCTGGTCTTGATCATTGGTCACACAAGGGGCTCAACAACCGAGCGGAGAACAGCCACCTGCCCTTCAGGAAACGAGAGCGAGTAATGCAAGGCATCCGATCGCCTGGTGGATTGCAACGCTTCGTCTCCATGCAGTCCGCAACCCGAAATTCCTTCTCCGTCCCAGCCCGCCGTCGTTCCGCTCTTACCATACGCTACCATCGGCTCGAAGCTTTCGAGGCGTGGGAAACCGCAGCAAACGTCGCTTGATGCCCCATCAGTGTCCTAACCTGCAGACAGGGCGAGTTAATGTGACAACATCCTTCAGACGCATCGCACCCTGGCCGGGTCGATGTGCGGCGTCGAAATCACAATATGAAATCCGCTGCGGTCATTCCGGTGACTGCGGCCACGCGGATTTCGGCGTCAACCGTGCCATCGCCGTCAACGTCAAATTGGGCGATTGTCGAGCCCGTAGGTGTTTCGAACAGCCGCAATTCGGCCTCCCCAGTAGAGCTGAACCCCGCCGTGCCACGGAAATCGATCACGCCCGCTGTCATGTCCGACACGTCGATCACGTCCACCCCAGTCTCGAAGTCGATGATCTGGTCGCGTTGGGCTCCCAGACCGGCCTCTTCGGTTGAAGCGAAGACAAAGATGTCGCCGTCCGCCCCACCAATCAACAGATCCAGATCGGTGCCACCGGACAGACGGTCGGCCCCGCTGCCGCCGCGCAGCACATCGCGCCCGCCCCCGCCCTCCAGGACGTCTGCACCGCCATAGGCATTCAGCGAGTCGTTGCCATCGTTTCCGGTCAGCACGTTGTTCTGGAAATTTCCCGCGATCAGGTCATCGCCCGCGCCGGTTTCGGCGTTTTCAAAATTGCGGATCGTGTCGCCGGTCGCCAGCGGGTCTCCCTCGGCCGTGTTGTTCCAAATCCGCAGGGTCATGCCCCCGGTAGCTCCGGAATAGTCAACCGTATCGCTGTCACCGGGCGAGCCGTCCAACACCTCGGCCCCGGTGTTTCCGATCAGGCGGTCGTCGCCAAGGCCGCCAATCAGAACGTCGGCCCCGTCGCCACCATCAAGCGTGTCATGGCCGGTACCGCCTCTGAGATCGTCGGCCCCCAGCCCCCCGCGAAGATCATCGTCGCCCGCGGCGCCGTCGAGCAGATCGAGGTCATCTCCGCCGTCAAGAACATCCGCCCCGTCAGAGCCGAACAGCGTATCGTTGCCCGCATTGCCCATCAGAACATTGTCCAAGTGGTTGCCTGCGATAAGGTCTCCGCCCGCACCGGTGCGGGCATTCTCAAAGTTGAGGATCGTGTCGCCGCTGGCAATCGCGTCGCCCGAAACGGTGTTGTTGAACAGTCTGAGGTTGATTGTGCCGGTCGCCGCAGAGTAATCAAGCGTGTCGCTGCCGCCAGGTGACCCGTCCAGATATTCGATGCCGGATCCGCCGATCAGGTGATCGTTGCCTAAACCTCCTATCATGCTGTCGGCCCCGTCGCGCCCCTCAAGCGTGTCATTCCCGCCCCGCCCATACAGACCGTTGGCACCCGAATTGCCGATCAGCACGTTGTCCCCGGTGTCGCCATTTCCGTTGATGTCGGTTGAGCCGGTCAAGGTCAGGTTTTCGACATGAGGTGCCTTCAAGAACAGGTCATAGCTGAGGGACGACCGCACTTCGTCAGTACCCTCGCCCGCGCTTTCAACCACGACATCAAGGGCGTCATCCACAAGGAACACATCGTCCCCGGTGCCACCAATCATGCTGTCGGCACCAATGCCCCCGTCCAGAGTATCATTGCCACCGCGACCGGTCAGAATGTTGATGCCACTGTTGCCCGTCAGCCTATTGCCGGTCTCGTCGCCAAACGCGTTCAGATCTGCGGCACCTGTCAGGATGATCGCTTCGACATGCGAACCGGTGGTCAGCAGATCAAAAGAGATTGCCGACCTGATCGTGTCCTCGCCCTGGTCGGTGAATTCGATCACGGTGTCGCCTGCGTCGTCGACGTCATACAGATCGTCGCCGAACCCGCCCACCATATGGTCGGCAGCGGTTCCACCATCCAGTGTGTCGTTTCCGTCCCCTCCGTACAAAGTGTCGGTTTCGGTCCCGCCGAAGAGTGAATCCTGCCCGTCACCCCCGGTCAGGGTATCGTTGTTGGCCCCGCCGTCGAGCGTGTCGTTTCCGGCGTCTCCCGATAGCGAGTCATTGCCGATGCCCCCGGTCAGGCTGTCATTGCCACGCCCGCCTTCGAGTGTATCGGTTCCGTCATCGCCATGCGCGGTGTCATTGCCAGAGCCGCCCAGCAGCACGTCACTGGAGCCTCCGCCGACAAGGCTGTCATTGTCCTCGCCGCCAGACAGAACATCAGAGGCCGTCCCACCGGTCAGCGTATCATCCCCGGCCATACCAAACAGTTTGCTGGAACCGCTGTTGCCGATCAGCTCATCCGCGCCAGCCAAGCCAATCATCGTGTCATTGCCGGATAGCCCGTCGATCGTATCGCCACCAGAGGTGCCGATCAGCAGATCGCTGCTTGTTGTCGGGGTGCCCAGCGGAGTGGTTTCAAGCAAAAAGATCGAGCTCCAGCCCGCGCCGTAATACCCCTCCAACAGAACAAAATCGCCAGTGAACGTGCCGGTCAGCGTAAAGGACACATCGTTTGAGGGATCACCGTCGCCTTCGATATCGAGGATCAGCACGGTGTTGCCACCGATCTCGGTGACGGTCAGATCCGCGGTATCCAACTGCCCGGTGCCAGAGATGTGGATCTCATCCTCAGCAGTGAAATCAGTGATCAGGTCGCCGGATATATTTGCTGCGCTGCTGCGAAAGCTATCCCGACCGGCACCGCTGGTGAGGGTGTCGATCCCCTCGCCGCCGTCCAGCACATCATTGTCGGAACCGCCGGAAAGACTGTCATTTCCATCCTCGCCATAGAGGTAGTCAACACCGTCGTTGCCCTGAATCGTGTCGTTGTCTTCGCCGCCGCGCAGATGGTCGTTGCCCGTGCCACCGATCAGGCTGTCGTCGCCCGCGTCGCCATAGGCATAGAGCGCCTCGCTCCCACCCTGAAGCGTGTCATTGCCGTCGCCTCCGTACAGGTAGTTGCGACCGACAGTGCCATCCAGATAGTCGTTTCCGGCCTCACCATAGAGACTGTCGCGCCCATCGCCGCCATACAGGCTGTCATGACCGCCCCCACCATACAGGCGGTCGTTGTCGTCATTGCCGTTGAGCGTGTCGTTGCCGTCGCCGCCATATACAAAGTCGTTGCCCGCGTTGCCTTCCAGGCTGTCGTCGCCGTTCTCGCCCAGAAGGCGGTCACTGCCGTCGCCGCCCTGCAACAGGTCGTTGCCGTCCCCACCGTACAGGTAGTCGTTGTTTTCATTGCCATTCAGCGTGTCATTGCCCGCCCCGCCGATGACCGTGTCATTGCCCGCCAGCGCATTGATCGTCTCTGCATTGGTGGTGCCCACGATGGTGTCGGCAGAGCTGGTCGCCGCTCCGCTCACCGATGCGCCCGACAGGCGGAGTTCAACGCTTTGGGTGCCGCTGACAATGGGCGTCGTCACAATAAGCGCGCCTGGATCGGTCAACCCCTGAAGACGCACCGACATGTCCGCCACGCCGTCCATATCAAGATCAACATCGACCACCATGTCGCCGCCGGTCACCGTCAGGGTGACATCCGCCGCATCGCCGCTCAACTGGCCGCTGAAATAGTAAAAGTTGATCACATCGCCGGTGGAGAAATCGGTGATGCGGCTGCTCAGCTCACCGATATTGACCTGAAAGCTGTCGTCGCCCGTGCCGCCGGTCAGTGTGTCAGCGCCGGTGCTGCCGACCAGCGTGTCATTGTCGGCCCCACCGTCAAGGGAATCGTCCCCGTCCTGCCCCAACAAGCGGTCGGCACCGATCCCGCCGCGCAAAGTGTCGTCGTCATCCTGGCCAAAGAGCGTGTCATCGCCATCGCCCCCCAGCATCAGGTCGGCGCCCGTGCCGCCATCCAGAGAATCGTTGCCGTCATCCCCTTCGAGAGTGTCGTTCCCGACGCCACCATAAAGCGTGTCGTTGTCATCTCCGCCGGTGAGGCTGTCGTCACCGTTCTCACCATACAGACGGTCGGAACCAGCCTCGCCGTGGATAGTGTCTGCGCCGCCGCCGCCATAGGCGTTGTCATTGTTCGCCCCGCCAGAGATCAGATCGGCATCGGCCCCACCCAGCAGGGTGTCGTTTCCGTCCTCACCGTTCAGGGTATCGGCCCCGATGCCGCCGACCAGATAGTCGTTTTCGCTGCCTCCGCTCAGGCTGTCATCTCCTGCAAGACCCAGCAACCGGTCCGCGCCCGATCCGCCGGCCACCGTGTCACCGCCGTCAAGCCCGATCACCGTGTCCGCGCCGTCCAACGCATCAAGGCTGTCGGTCCCATTGGTGCCCCAGATCAGGTCATCGCCGCTGGTGGCGGTGCCGGTGCCCGGCAAGGCGGGGTCCAGCAGAACGATGTCGGTGGTGCCAGAGCTGAACAGGCCCGCCAAGGGGATGAATGTACCCAGATTGGTGCCTTGCAACGTGATGCTCGACAGGCTGGACCCGTCGCCATAGCGATCGACCGTCACAACGGTATCGACACCGTTGTCCGTCACGGTCATTTGGCTGGCATCCAGTTCGACCGAGGAGAGGCGCAAAATATCTCCGATCTCGAAATCGGTGATCACATCGCCGTTGAAATGCGCGAAATTGGCAAAGAACAGGTCATTCCCGGTGCCGCCGGTCATGATGTCCACGCCGGTATTGGCACGCAGCGTGTCGTCGTCGCTGCCCCCATCCATGACAGCGCCGGAGGAGGAGCTGACAAGGCTGTCATCACCGCTGCCGCCAATCAGCGTGTCGTTGTTCTGATCCCCGAACAGAGTGTCGTCGCCGATCCCGCCGTTCAGGCTGTCATCGCCGGTGCCGCCATGCAAGACATCATCACCGCTGCCACCGATCAGCGTGTCGTCGCCCAGATCCCCGTTGAGCGTGTCATTGTCATCATCGCCCGACAAGCTGTCATTGCCGTCACCGCCATTCAGAACGTCAGTGCCGGTGCCGCCGGACAGGTCATCGGCTGCGTCCCCACCGCTCAGCGTGTCATGGCCATCACCGCCGTCCAGCGTATCGCGACCTTCGTCGCCAAAGAGGTCGTCATTGTCGTCGCCGCCGGTCAGGCTGTCGTTGCCCGTCCCGCCAATCAAAGTGTCCAACCCGACGCCGCCCGACAGCACATCATCCAGCCCGCCACCGAACAGTTGGTCGTTGCCCGCGTCGCCGGCGAGGGTGTCCGACCCATCCAGACCGACGATCACATCGTTGCCGTCCAAACCGTTCAGAACGTCATCCGATTGCGTGCCAAACAGCGCGTCGTTTCCGGTGGTCGCCGTGCCGGAACCGGTAAAGGGCACAACGACAATATCGTAGTTGCTTGCGCCAGACACACCGTAAAGCGGCACCAGCAGGCCGCCGAAATTGGTCCCGTTGAGGGTGATTTCCACACTGTAAAGCCGGTTGTAGTAATCGCGATACGAGAATTCGACCGTCGTGTCGGTGCCGTCGTCGCTAAAGATGAATTCTGCGTCGGCGGACAGGCCTGTCAGCCGGATGGTGTCTTCTACACCGAAATCCGTGATGACAGTGTTGCTGAGATAGCTGCTGGCGCTGCTGGACGTCCCCTCAAAGATATCCGCCCCGGCGCCACCGGTCAGCGTGTCGTTTGCCGCGCCCAGGATCGTGTCATCGCCATCACCACCGTCCAGAATATCCGTCGCAGAGTTGCGGCCATCAATGCGGTCATCGCCATCGCCGCCGCGCATGGTGTTGTCGCCATGCTCGGCTGCCAGATAGTCGTCGCCATCGCCCCCGATCAGCGTATTGTTCCCTTCGCCGCCAAGAAGATAGTCGTCGCCTGCGTTGCCTTCCAGGCTGTCGTCGCCATCGTCCCCATACAGGTTGTCGTTGCCTTCGCCGCCGATCAGAGTGTCATTGTCCGACCCGCCATACAGGGTGTCATTGCCATCGCCCCCGTCGATGGAATCGTCGCCAAGACTGCCCGTGACATTATCGTTGCCCGCCTCGCCCAACATCGTGTCATTGCCGCTGGCCCCGTAAAGCGTGTCTCCTCCGGCACCGCCCTCCAGCAGGTTGTTGCCCGCCGAAGCATACAGCCGGTCGCTATCGTCGCCGCCCCGGATCGTGTCGTTGCCTTGATCCCCATACAGCGTGTCACGGCCCTTCCCGCCGTCGATCACGTCATCGTTGTTGCCGCCAGAGATGTAATCATTGTCATCGCCACCCAGCAGCGTGTCGTTGCCATCTTCACCACGGAGGTTGTCCTGACCGCTGCCGCCGGAAATCTCGTCATCACCCGCGCGCCCATAAAGCACGTCATTATTACCAAAGCCGAAAATGACGTCGTCATCGGCCCCGCCGTACAGAGTGTTGTATCCGTCATCGCCCAGCAGGACCTGCCCGCTGGCCTGAACCATCAGGATTTCTGTCGCGGTCGCGCTTTGCCCCGGCACCGCAATGCCGGAACGGGTGATAAAGCTCCCGGTGAAAACCCCGTTCAGGGTAAAGGCCACATCGGTCTGGCCGTCGCCGGACAGATCCAGTTCCACGGTGGTGTCGGTGCCATTGTTGGACACAGTGACAGCCGAAAGGTCAAAGGTCTGACCCAGAACGCGGATCCGCTCGTAGGCTTCGAAATCGGTGATCACGTCGCCGTTCAGATCATCAGAGCTGGCCTCATAGAGATCCAGCCCGTCA
Organism: Antarctobacter heliothermus; assembly: GCF_002237555.1. Classification (NCBI taxonomy): domain Bacteria; kingdom Pseudomonadati; phylum Pseudomonadota; class Alphaproteobacteria; order Rhodobacterales; family Roseobacteraceae; genus Antarctobacter; species Antarctobacter heliothermus. Next base: position 76,267 of record NZ_CP022543.1, read on the forward strand.
CCGCCGGCGAGTGTGTCATGGCCCGATCCGCCGATCAGAACATCTTCGCCGTCGTCCCCTAGCAGCACATCAGTGCCAGAGCCGCCGAGCAGCACATCCAGACCGGAACCGCCGATCAGGCTGTCCGCACCCGCGCCGCCCAACAGAGTGTCGGCCTCGGACCCGCCGTCCAGCGTGTCATCGCCTGCGTCGCCTGCCAGAACATCAGATCCGTCGCCGCCCAGAAGGGAATCGCCGTCTGCCCCGCCATAAATCCGATCCTCGCCGATGCCGCCTTCGACCGTGTCCGCGCCATCACCGCCCAGAACAGTGTCATTGCCGGTCAGGGCGTCGATGCTATCCGCCCCTGTGGTCCCAGTGATCCAATCCGATCCGGCGGTTGCAGTGACCGCCACCGGGGGCGCTATGACCAGATCGGTCGTACCCGTCTGTGACAACTCTGGCAGCGCCACCAGGTCGGTTATGATCCCGTCCATGGTCAGGGTGATGTCATCCGCCGGATCACCGTTAGCGCCTATGTCCACCGTGATCTGAGTGTTGCCGGACACATAGGTCACGGTGATGTCGGACGCCATCAACACCCCCGACAGACGCAGCACGTCACCCACCGAGAAATCCGTGATCCGGTCGCCGTCCAGCTCTGCGGCTGTGCCGGTGAAGATGTCATTGCCGCTGTCACCGGTCAGTGTGTCGAGACCCAGACCGCCGTTCAGCTCATCATTGCCTCCGCCGCCGATCAGGCTGTCGGCGTCGCCCTCTCCATACAGCCGGTCGGCGTCATCGCCGCCATCCAAGGTATCATTGCCGTCGCCGCCATACAGCCGGTCAAACAGGGCGTTGCCGAACAGGCTGTCATTGTCCGCGCCGCCATACAGGTAGTCGGAATCGTCCCCCCCGCGCAGAACGTCGTCGCCGTCATCGCCAAGAAGCGTGTCGTTGCCTGCTTCGCCCCAGAGACTGTCGTTCTCGGTGCCGCCAGAGACGTAGTCATTGCCTTCACCGCCGATCAGTTGATCAAGGCCTGTGCTCCCGTACAGTGTGTCGTTGCCGTCATCCCCCCAAAGAGTGTCGTCACCTGTCTCACCAAAGAGACTGTCCGCATCATCCCCCCCCAAGAGCTGATCGTCGCCGATGCCACCGAACAGCCGGTCCACACCGCTGTTGCCAAACAGGGTATCGTTACCTTCGTCGCCATAAAGCGAATCCTGACCCTCACCGCCCGAGAGCTGGTCGTCGGCCTCATCGCCATAGAGCGTGTCATCGCCCTCATCCCCGAACATCAGGTCCGTGCCTTCGCCGCCCGAAAGACCGTCGTTCCCATCGCCACCATAGAGAACGTCACGCCCGGTCCCGCCAAAGATCACGTCATCGCCGCTGCCGCCCCAGACCGTGTCATCGCCGATCCACCCGCTGAGCACATCGTCGCCCGCATCGCCCGAAATCTGGTCGTCACCCTGATCGCCCAGTAGGCTGTCGTCGCCGTCGCCGCCCATAAGCAGGTCATTGCCGTCAAAGCCGCGCAGCAGATCCGCGCCTGCCTCCCCGATCAACAGGTCGCCGCCAGAGCCGCCCTCGACGCTGTCATCCCCATCGCCAGCCAACACCACATCGGCCCCGTCCCCCGCGATCACGCTATCCGCGCCATCGCCCATCAGGTACCGCTCAGCCCCGGCGGTGCCGGTAAAGGAATCGTCGTCCGTGGTGCCCGGCACATCCGTATGGCCACCAGCCAGTTGCACGGCGGTGAAGCCATCGCCGCGATAGACAAACAATCCGCTCGACAGAAGGCCGCCCAGCGTCAACGTCACATCCGCCACACTGTCCATATCAAGGTCGATGCTGAGTTGCGTATTGCCGCCGATCGCCGACAACGTCACGTCCGCCGCGCCAAAGGACGCGCCTTGAACCACAATCGTGTCGAGACCCTGAAAATCGGCAATCATGTCGGTGTTCAGATCTTCGGCCGTGCCCACAAAAAGGTCAGCGCCAAGCCCGCCTTCAAAATAGTCCCCATCCGGGCCACCGATCAGCAGGTCGTCGCCATCGCCGCCTAGCAGATCGTCACTGCCAGAACCACCATCCAGCCGGTCCGCATCATCCCCACCGGTCAGCAAGTCGGTTCCGCTGCCGCCATAGAGCGTATCAAACCCGGCTCCAGCGTTCAGGACATCGTCATCCTCGTCGCCCAAAAGCAGATCGTTTCCCGCATTGCCATAGAGCACGTCATTGCCGCCCCCCCCGAGAGGCCGTCATTTTGATCGCCACCGGACATGGTGTCATTTCCAGCGTCACCAAAAAGCGTATCGGCCCCGACCAGCCCCGAAATCGAGTCCGCGTCTGTTGTGCCCTGCAATAGGTTTGCGCCATTGTCTCCGGTAATCACAGCCATGGTCAGTCCCGCTCAGTTTAATCGGACCTACTATTTAGCCAAACTGCTTCAAGTTCCATACTCTTTTGGGATCAAACACCTGGAGCGGTGTTGTCACATTAACGGGCCTGAGGTTACTGATTCATTGATCTCGTCTTAGGCGATGCCGATGCAGACAGAGATAAGCAGCTACAAACGCCATCGGTTTCCGCCCCAGATCATTGCTCATGTTGTCTGGCTCTACGTCCGGTTCAACTTGAGCCTGCGCGAGGTCGAGGAGATGATGCTGGCACGTGGCGTGGACGTTTCGTATGAGACGATCCGGCGCTGGACCGTCAAGTTCGGCCCCCTGATCGCCCACGTTCTTCGGCGACGGCAACCGCGCCTCAGCGATGTCTGGCACCTAGACGAAGTCGTCGTGAAGATCGCGGGCCGATCTTACTGGCTGTGGCGTGCCGTCGACCAACACGGCGTTGTTCGTGAGGAGATCCTGCAATCGAGACGAGACAAGCGCGCGGCGAAGCGGCTTTTGGTCAAGCTGATGAAACGCTGGGGCGTCGTTCCCAAAAGGATAATTACGGACAAACTGCGATCCTACGGCGCCGCCAAGCGCGAGGTCGCGCCTGGTCTTGATCATTGGTCACACAAGGGGCTCGACAACCGAGCGGAGAACAGCCACCTGCCCTTCAGGAAACGAGAGCGAGGAATGCAAGGCTTCCGATCGCCTGGTGGATTGCAACGCTTCGTCTCCATGCAGTCCGCAACCCGAAATTCCTTCTCCGTCCCAGCCCGCCGTCGTTCCGCTCTTACCATACGCTACCATCGGCTCGAAGCTTTCGAGGCGTGGGAAACCGCAGCAAACGTCGCTTGATGCGCCATCAGTATCCTAACCTGCAGACAGGGCAAGTTAATGTGACAACACCCTCATGGGTCCATATCCAGAGTGTGTCCCCTTCTTCGATATCCGTGGGAGACTTGCCGCCGCCACGCTTCGGCAAGACAACACCCTTGTCGGGAAGTTGGACGATCTCACCCTTCTGCCAGTCTCCGACCTTCGGCCGACTGATGCCGCTGGAGCAATGGGTCTTGCTATTCACCTTGAGAAGAAAGCTACGCATGTCTGTCTTTCGGGTTGGGTGATTAAGGGATGGGATCGCCGTAGAGAGTCGGCAAGCGCGACTATAGGGCCAGTTTCAATTGGGATGCTGACCGGCTCCGCCGACACTGGGCGTCATTGCTGATCGACCGGCGCTGCCCGCTCGATCAGGTCATCCCAGTCGGTCGGAGGATCTCCCGCCGCAAGGCGCTTCTGGAAGACTCTGTAGGCGTCGGTCTTGCTGCCGTAGGCCCTCTTGTTGTTCTCGTCGTTCACCCAGCCATAGATGATGATCTTGGACTTCGTGTCGTAGCGGAAGAAGAGGCGGAACTGCTGCAGGAACTTCGCCCGTTTCCAGACACGGTGTTCCGGCCCGATCGTGTTGCCGAGATCGAACACAGGGGAGGTCGGATCCGTTGGTATGACTTCCTTGGTCAGCTTCTCAATGGCCGCCAGGATTTTCGTGGGTGCCTTCTTCCTGTAGGTCTCGGGATGCTTCTCTCTGAGCCCCTCGACGATCGCGACGAGATCCTCGTAGCCTTCCGCGAAGGCTGGATCCTGCAGCAGGGTCCAGCCATTGACGACCAGCGCGCCGGGAACCTGGGCTTCGCTCATTCGTCGTCGAGCGGCGCGTCCAGATCGACGTCCATCCCGTCGACCAGTTCCGCGGCGCGGCGGCTGGTTTCACCGCCGAAGGGCTTCAATCGCTGCGGGTTGTTGACCATCTCGCGTTCGAGGAAGCCCAGGAAGGCCTGCACCGCAGGATCAACCTGGTCGCCCTGAGGCTTGGCCTTTTCCAGGATCACCTGGCCGCCCCGGATGACGTAGGCGATTTTGTCGCGTTTGCCGAGGTGCAAGGCTCTTCGCACCGCGGCCGGCACGGTGTTCTGATACTTGTCTGTCAGGGTCGCTTCGAAGCGGGGGGCTTGCACGTCGCTCATGTCGGTGCTCCTCGAAAAAGGTTACGCCGCAAGGTAATGCGAAACCATTACCTTTTCAAGGGTCGGAGAGAAAGCGCTATTGTTGGCAGCTGCCAACGACAATCGGCTTGGATGCGGAGCTTTCCGGGCGTTAAACCCACATGGGAAAATGAACGTGAATTCATTGCGAAGTTACCTTACCTCTTCCTGCATGACATTGTGAATTGAGAAGGACACTTCCGTGCGAGACAAGAGCATCGAGTTCGAAGTCATTCAGACGATCGAGACAAAGGACGCGCTTTTCGAAGTCCTTCAATACCCCAAGCTGGCCGGATCCAGCGATGTTCGCGCGGCAGAACAGCTCTTCTACGTTGGCGCAGCCGGGATGCGGCTCAAGCTGGTCCGGGTCACTCTTCGCAATGGCCGACTGCGAAATGAGCCCGGGACGCTCTATTACATGCACGGGTCCGAACTCGAGATGAAAGCCTCGACCGGTGGAGGCGTCTTCAAGGCCCTCAAGCGCCGCACCATGTCCGGTGAGAGCTTCCTGGTCAACGAGATCCATGGATCGGGGCAGATCTACCTCGAGCCGAGCTATGGTCATTTTTTCCTACTGGAGCTCCACAATGAGGAGATGATCGTCGATCGGTCGCTTTTCTACGCCGGTTCGGGCGACCTCGATATCAGCTCCAAGATGGTGTCCGTGTCCGCCGCGGTCGCTGGTGGCGAAGGCCTCTTCCAGACCCAGATTGCGGGAACCGGTGTGGCGGTGCTCTTCTCGCACGTGCCGGCCGAAG